>JAHFGF010000232.1:0-726 GCA_023247595.1 Candidatus Omnitrophota bacterium | reverse complement strand
CGGTCGCGCTGATAACAGGTGCGCGTTTCGTGCAATTCCTCCGGATAATCGCGCCCGGCGGAATTTTTGCTTTTCATCGCATACGGTGCCAAAATTTTTTCTTCGATGTCTTCGTACTGCGCGCGGGTGATCATCGTTTCTTTTTTCTGGACTGGGCCAGGGTTAAACGATCGTGTAGAACGCGCAGGGATTGAGAAATGACTTTGGTCTGCGCCACGACGGGCATGAAATTGGAATCGCCCCGCCAGCGCGGGACGATGTGGATGTGCAAATGTCCGGGAAAACCGGCGCCGGCTACCCGGCCCAAATTAATTCCCACGTTAAAACCCTGCGGTCCTAAAACCTCCTCCAGCAAGTCTTTCGTCGAGATCAATAAATCCATCAATTCTTCGCGCTCGCGCCGGTCCATCTTTTTCAAATCATCGACATGGCGGTTGGGCAGAATCAGGGCGTGACCGTTGTTGTATGGATAAATATTCAAAACGGTGAAACACGTTTTGCCGCGGTGGACGATGTAATTTTTTTTGTCCTTCTTCTCTTTCAAAATTTCGCAGAAGACACAGCCTTTAGTTTTATCAATTTGCGTAATGTATTTGATTCGCCAAGGAGCCCAAAGTTTGTCCATATTATCCCTCGTTTCAAAAAATTTGTAATAGAATCTAATACTTATCCCTCATAGAAAAACGAGGGATTATACTCCGCCATTCCAACATGCTATATTGCAGA
>JAHFGF010000065.1 GCA_023247595.1 Candidatus Omnitrophota bacterium | reverse complement strand
ATTTTCTTCTCGATAGACGCATATTCAGCAATGCTCGCGGCAAAAGCGCTTTTTCCCATGGACGGACGGGCAGCCACAATAATTAAATCCGATTTTTGAAGGCCGGATGTCATCTCATCAAATTTATAAAATCCTGTGGGCACACCGGTGACGGATTGTTTCTTTTTATAAAGATTATCGATAACCTCCATCGTTTCTTTGAGGATATCTTTGATGTGCGCTGCTTCTTGCTTTTGGCGGGCTGTTGCGATTTCAAAAATCAGCTGTTCCGCTGAATCCACCAGCTCTTCGACATCAACGCCTTTTTCATAACTGCGGCTAATAATCTCCGTCGCATTTTTAATAAGCTTTCGCTGGACGCCTTTTTCTTTAACAATGCCGGCATAATACTTGATATTTGCTGACGACGGCACATGATCGATGAGCTGAGTTAAATACGTCACTCCGCCGATGGAATCAATCAGGCCTTGTGATTTTAATTGGTCAGAAAGGGTAATAAAATCGACATTTTTTCGGTTGGAGTATAGATCAACAATGGAAGAAAAAATTTTCTGGTGGGAGGTTTCGTAAAAATAAGAGCTATCGATGTGCTCAATGGCAACACCGATAGCTTCATCATCAATCATCATCGCCCCGAGTACCGCGCGTTCAGCCTCGATATTCTGTGGCGGGACTCTTATTTCTTCGTCACCCATAATCGGAATTTTCCTTTTACGTCTGGATGAAGATTAATCCCGATTTCAAAAATGCCCAATTCTTCAACAGGCTTTTCAATTATTAACTGACTGCGTTCAAACGCATATCCTTCTTGCTCCAAGCCAGTGAGAATTTCTGTCTCAGTGACTGCCCCATACAGCTTTTCTAAGTCATTGACCTCAACCGCAATTGTGATGGATACCTTTGCCAGCTTTTCCGCAACAGCCCTGGCTTCTTTTTTATGCTCTTCATTTAGAGCCGCTTCCTTGGCCTTAAGACGGGCAATCTTCTTGACGTTTCCAGCGGTCGCCACGACCCCTAAATTTTGCGGAAGCAGATAATTGCGCGCGAAACCATCCTTCACTTTAACCACGTCGCCGACTCTTCCTAATTTATCAATACTTTGGGATAGGATAATTTCCATTCTCTTATTTCCTTTTTGCTGAACCGACTGATAAAAGCCCAAGATACCGGGCACGTTTGATTGCAATGCAGACCGCTCTTTGTTCCTTCGCTGAAATTCCGCTGAACCGACGGGAAACCATTTTTCCGCGTTCCGTGATGAATTTCTGCAAGAGAGCGATATTTTTATAGTCAATGGATTCTACTGATGGGATTTGAAAGCGTGCTCCGCGTGACATCCGGCGATCTCCGCCTCGTTCAAAACCGCGATCGTCATCGCCTCCGCGGTTACGATCCATTGAACCTCGACGGCCACCACCCCTATTTTCTGAAGATCTACGTCCAAATTTCCGTTCTTCCAAAGCCTTCCTCCTTTAATTAAATCTGCGCATGCATTTTATGATGCGTTAATTAACCTATTTGTTTTATTCTTCCCAGGCAATATCTTCCGGGCTTATGACATCTTCCGAACCTTCTGAAACCGACGAGCCTTTGGCCGCGGCTACTTCCTGAACCACTTCATTGTTTGCTTCCATCCCTTTAGGGCCGCCTAAAAACTGAATGCGTTCCGCGCGAACGTCGATGGTGCTTCGCTTTTGCTTATCATTCGTCTCCCAGGATCGGGACTGCAAAATTCCCTCGACAAAAATCTGACGGCCTTTTTGCAAATATTGATTGCATATTTCCGCCTGCTTATCCCAGGCTGTTACCGTCACAAAACATGTATCTTCCTTTAATTCGCCTGTTCGATCTTTGAACCGGCGGTTAACAGCAATGCGCAAGTTGGTTACGGCCGTACCGTTTGGTGTATATCTCAACTCAGGATCTTTAGTCAAATTACCAATCAACAATACTTTGTTTAAACTCGCCATCTTAGGAACCTTTCGTTATGTGTTGTGAAACAACGCCTAAGCCACTAATACTTTGGTTTTCTGAGCTTTTTTGGGTTTTTTAGTCTTCAGTGCGATAATCAAAAACCGAAGAACCCGTTCGTTGAGTTTCAACGATTGACGAATTTTAACTGCGACATTTCCCTGGCCTTCCCAATTGATTAAATAGTAGGTACCGTCTTGTATTTTTTTGATCGGAAATGAAATTCTCTGGCGTTCAAACCAGACGGAAGAGTTAATAACCTTGCCTTCAGATTTTGCTACCGTGTCCACGACCTGCTTGTTGACCTCTTCTTTAGCTTCAGGCGCTAAATGAGCATCGACGATGTACACCAATTCATACTTGTTCATCATTTTTCCTTTTGTTAAATTGACTCATTGCTTCGTTCACACCCTGTTTAATCCAAACTTGACAACAACCGACCGCTGTCTTGAGTTGATCCTCTAATCCTTTTTTTTCCTGCCCATTAAATTGATCAAGAACAAAACCAACAGTTTCTTTACGTTCCTGCGGCCGCCCGATGCCGCCGCGTAATCTGGCAAATTCAATCGTGGCTAACGAAGCGATAATGGATTTTAAACCATTATGCCCGCCCGCACTTCCCTTGGCCCGCAAACGAATTTGACCAAACGGTAAATCCAGATCATCACAGACCACCAAGATATTTGAGAGAGCAATATTTCTTTTTTTCACAAACGCACTCACGGAATGGCCGGACAAATTCATGTACGTCAGCGGCAACAACAAATAACAGGTATCTTCAGCCTCTTCAAACTTTGCCGTCAACCCGTTAACCGATGCGTCCTGCCGAAACTTAACTCCGTGCATGGCGGCCAATTCTTCGACAACCAAAAAACCCCAATTGTGACGGGTGAAACGGTATTTTTTATCAGGATTACCTAATCCAACAACCAATCGGGTTTCAGCCAACGGACTTGAACCTCAATTATCGATGAACGCTTAATTCATACGCAACCGCGCCCAACGCATACATATCAACCGACCAACAATACTCTACTTCTTTTTATCTTCAGGCTTTTTAGCTGCATCTGCACCGCCAGCAGCCTTAGCAGCGCCTTCTTCATCTTTTTTCTTTTCTTTAATAACTTCGACTTCTGCAGGAGCGGCACCTTGTTCCTCAGGTTTAATTTCCTGTGTAGAACCAGCCACAGAAACAACAGCGGATTCAGGATCTTGGTCTGTCCGCACGCCGGACGGAAGTTTTAAATCTTTAACGTGAACCGCATCGTGAATGCCTAAGTTTGAGATGTCCACTTCGATGTGGTGCGGAATGTTCGTCGGCAAACAAATAACTTCCAATTCCCACAAATGATGTTCCAATGTACCGCTGTCACGTTTGACACCAATGGCTTCACCGCGTGTTACTATAGCAACTTTTACATTGATTTCTTTCGTCAGATCAATGCGGTGAAAATCAATATGCAGAATCTGATCATGGACCGGATGCACCTGAACATCTCTTACGATCGCCGGATAATCGCTTAATTTCTTAGCGCCATCTAAAACGTTGAGGTGAAAAATAACGTTTTCTCCCTGGTGCTGACGGGCGATCTTCTCATAAATTTTACGATCCGCCTGAATCGCAGCAGGGTCCTGTCCTGCGCCATACACAACTGCCGGAATAAAATGTTCACGACGAATTTTGCGCACATGGCTCGTCCCTATTTTTTTTCTTAACTGTACATTTAGTTGAATCTGTTCCATGAAACTATCCTCTTTTATTTCGGTTCTTCAAATAAACTACTGATTGATTCCTCATTATGAATACGCCCAATCGCGTCCGCCAAAAGCTGTGCCACCGACAAGACTTTTACTTTTGGATTTTTTTCAGGATTTTTTAACGGGATACTATCGGTTATAACAACTTCTTTTAAAACATTGCAGTGACGGATTCTATCCAACGCCGGGCCGGATAAAATACCGTGACTAACTGCCGCATAAAGACTCTTTACTCCTTTTTTCTTCAAAACCTCTGCAGCCTCAATCATGGACCCGCCTGTTGCAACGATATCATCAACCATGATCGCGTTTTTTCCGCGCACATTACCCAGCACATGCATCACTTCTGTTTTCTCCGGCGAAGATCTGCGTTTATCAACAATTGCGAGCCCAGCATCCAAACGTTTCGCATAGGCACGCGCCATTTTGATACCGCCCACATCCGGCGAAACAACAACCATGTTTTTCAACTTCTTGCTCAAAAAATAATCGCACAACACATTGATTGCGTATAAATGATCCACCGGAATATCAAAAAAACCTTGAATCTGATTAGCGTGCAGATCCATGCAAAGAACACGATTCGTTCCTGCCGCATAAATTAAATTCGCCACTAATTTCGCCGTAATTGGAACACGAGGCTGATCTTTTCTATCCTGACGGGCATAACCGTAATACGGAATAACCGCTGTGATGCGTTTTGCTGAAGCTCTCCTTGCCGCATCAATCAGAATCAATAACTCCATTAAATTTTCGTTGGTCGGAGGACATGTCGGCTGAATGATAAACACATCTTTACCGCGGATGTTCTCCTTAATCTGTACCCTGATCTCTCCTTCGCTGAATCTTCCGACAAGAACTTCCGTTAAAGACATGGATAAACATTTACAGATCGCTTCAGCAAGTTTTGGATTCGAATTGCCGCAAAAAATCGAAAGACCGTTCATATTAGGTTTTCTTTCTTCTGTTGTTTTTTAAATTTCTTTCAGAAAAAATCTTGGCCGGAACACCAACGGCTAATCCGCCATCCGGTATCCTTTTTCCTTTGGTAACAACGCTGCCGGCTCCAACAACGGCTTTAGAACCAACCTCAACAGGGGCAACTAATACTGCATCAGAACCGATAAACGCCTCGCTGCCAACAATGGTTTTACTTTTTTCAACTCCGTCGTAATTTGCGGTGACAGATCCAGCTCCGATATTGACATTTAATCCAACGTGAGCATCGCCCCAAAAACCAAAATGCTTCATGACGGTCCCATCGCCGATCTTTGATCTGGAAATCTCGCCAAAATTACCGATCTCAACTTTATTGCCAATAACAGTTCCAGGACGTAAACGGGCAAATGGGCCAATTGAACATTCATGACCAATCTTCACACCGCTATGAATAACCGTAAACGGATAGATGATAGTATCGCGTCCAATTTTGACATCATCGTCAATAAATGTTGTTTTGGGATCAACAATTGTGACGCCGTCGAGCATTAATCGTTTGGTAATTCTCTGACGCAGAATGGATTCGCACAACGCCAAATCTTCCCTTGTATTAACACCAAACGCTACATTCGGATCATCGGTCATCAAGGTTTCAACTTTATTTCCCTGATTTAATAAAAGCTCAACAATGTCCGTCAGGTAAAACTCTTTCTTATTCGGATTAAGTTTGACCTTTTTTAGCGTTTCTAATAAAAGCGGCGCTCGAAAACAATAAACCCCGACATTAATCTCATTGATTGCGCGCTCATCGAAAGTCGCATCCTTAAACTCTCTAATCGCGGAAATTGAATCTTGCGGGTCACGAATAATACGGCCATAAGAACCTGGATCCGGTATTCGGGCCGTCAAGACAGTGCAGGCTACTTTGGTTTTTAGATGTTTCCGGATAAGACGGCGGATGATGTCTTTATCCAAAAGCGGCGTATCACCGCAAAGAATCAAGACATGCCCATGATAATTTTTAAGATGCGGAACAACCGAGCGGACAGCATCAGCAGTGCCTAACAGCTGCTTTTGAATCGCAACTTCAACACTTTTTCCAACATAAGCTTTGACCAATTCACTTTTATGGCCGACGACAACATAAGTTTTCAAAGAACGTAAATATTTTGTTATATCCAAAACATATTGAATCACGGGCTTACCGGCTACCTTATGCAACACTTTTGGCAGCTCGGATTTCATGCGAGTTCCCTTACCCGCAGCCAAAATAATCGCCCGAAAATCATCCATACGTTTTAATCCAGAAAATCTATTAAATTCATCTAACTGCCCAGCCAGGGTTCGAACCTGGAAAACGAGATCCAAAATCTCGTGTGTTACCGATTACACCACCGGGCAATGAAAAAACTAAAAGAACTTTTCACAAACAGTGGCAGAAAATTGTTCTATTCGGTCACCCGATTTCCTTGCCAAAACTCAAAACGTCTGAACAACAAAAACTTGAGCATAACGACGCTTGAGTTTTTCACATATCTCCAGGGCCTTCTTTTGCGATTTAACGACGGAAAATATCGAAGGGCCGCTTCCAGAGAACGCCGCACCGGCGACTTCAAACGAGCGCATTTTTTCTTTAATTTTCACTAAATTTGGCTTTAAAAATGATATGGGCTGCTCGAGGTCATTACAAAGCAATGAGCCGACCATATGCACATCATTTTGACCCAAATAGCGAGTCAGAATATTAACATCATCACCTAACTTTGTCAACTTTAAATTCATGGCTCCGTAGACCTTAGGGGTTAACATTTTCACTTTTGGGACAAGCAAAACATGCCATAATTTCACCTTCAAATCCATCGGAGAAATGACATCGCCCCGGCCTGTTCCAAGGGCCCAGCTGCAATCATAAAGAAAGAACGGGACATCACTGCCGATTTTTTGGGCGTATTCAACCAGCTTTTTCCGGCTGAGACCTAAATTCCAAAGCTTGTTAAGACCCATCAAGGTTGTTGCCGCATTACTAGACCCCCCTGCCAAACCCGCAGCTACAGGAATTCGCTTTTTAATGTCAATATGAACCCCTTGCCTAACGCCAAAATCTCTTTTGAGCAGGTCTGCTACTCGATACACCAGATTACGCGGCCCTTTGGGAACTTGCGGATGATCACACTGGATGCGGATTTTTCCCTTTGGATCATTGGATAAACGGATGGAATCCATAAGATTGATCCGCTCAAAAATAGTTTTAAGTTCATGAAAACCATCCGGTCGTTTGCGGATGACTTTAAGATATAAATTTAATTTTGCCGGCGATTTAAGTTCGATAGAATTCATTTTAAGAAATTTGATTTAAATCATTTTGAAAGAAACCAATGATTTTATAATCCTTCAACCTTTTTAATTTTCTCTATCAATTTCACTTTATCCAAATTTAATTCGTGCGCCTTTTTCCAATAATTTTTTGCGTCTGAATATTTTTTCATGGCCAAATACACATCCCCGATATGTTCAAAAATAGTCGGATCTTTGGCTTTGCTTTCAGCCTTTACTAAAATATCCAGTGCTTCCTGATAACGGCCCTGCTTGTAATAAACCCAGCCCAGACTGTCGAGATACGCCGCGCTGTCCGGAACGATGGCGATAGCGCGGTTAATCAAATTCAAAGCCACATCCAGATTATTCCCTTGCTCAGCGTAAATATATCCTAATGAATTCAAGGAAAAATCATTGTTAGGTTCAATTTCCAGCACCTTTTGAAACATGTCGATGGCCAAAGTTTCCTGGTTAAGCTCCACGTATAGAGATCCAATCAAATTCCGCAATTCGGTATTTTTTGGATTCGATTCAATGATTTTTAAAAATTGCACGATAGCTTTGTCAAAATGATTCTGGGCATAATACAACTGTCCCAAATAAAAATAAAGATTCACATTCTCCGAGCTTTCTGAAGCAAGCGCCTTAAGAATGATTTCATATTCTGCCGCAGCTAAATCAAATTTTTTTTGGTTAGAATAAATTAAGGCTAAAAGATATCGTGATTGTAAATCGGCGGGATTGAGAACAGGCACCTGACTCAACTGTTCAAAGGCTTCATCAAACATTCCCATTTGAGTATAATGGGCACCTAAACGCAGGCGGGTCAAATAACTATTGGGATTATACTGCAGCGATTTGTAATATTCTTTGACGGCTTGTTGGCTCTGCCCTTCTAAGTCTGCGATCGCCCCCATGATATGGGAAGCCAAAGCTTTCGCAAGTTTTGAACGATCTTCATTTTCCTGGGCAAGAGCATACCGCGGCGCTACAGCCATCAAAACCGCCCCTAAAACAACGAAGAGGATTGCTGCACACTTCAAAGAAAGACGCACGGAATTTCCTTTGTATGGAAAAATAAAATCCGCACCCTTTGACCTTACATGGTTACTGACCTTTAAGAAACAACCGTCAATTCTTCATGCTGTTTAATCAAAAAATTCGATGAAGAATTGCCATTTCTATTGATTGAATTTCAGTCAATAAATGAGTGCAAGGTACTTTTGGAACCCATTCCAAAAGGGCACTAACGCGTGGCGCGCTTCTTCAAATGACGTAATGCCTTACGAAGCTTTTTGCGTTTGTGGGTGCGAATTTTTCTGAGTTTTCGTTTTCTGCCGCACGGCATAATGACACTTCCTATTGTTTTTGATACATTTAATAAATTAATTTATTCAACGAATATTCAATAATCCCCTGCGCCCCGGCATCCTTGAGCTGCGGAATCAAATGACGCACTGTGCCTTCATCAATAACGGTTTCAACAGCAACCCAACCGTCTTTGGCCAGAGGAGCAATCGTGGGATTTTTTAACGCTGTCAGAAGATGTAAGATTTTCTTTAAATTTTTTTCTTCGACATTCATTTTAAGGCCTACCATATTATTAGCAGCCAAAGCCCCTCTTAAGAGCATAATAACTTGATCCATTTTCTTTTTCTTCCAGGCATCTTTGACTGCGTCTTTATTGGCAATAAACTGTGTTGTGGATTCGCATAA
>JAHFGF010000064.1 GCA_023247595.1 Candidatus Omnitrophota bacterium | reverse complement strand
AAATATGTGTATCGCGTCATGGACCCTTTGGAAATTAAATATCAATTGCAAAAGGCCATTTATCTCGCCCAAAGCGGACGTCCGGGACCGGTGGCGCTTGATATCCCGGATGATTTGCAACGGACTGAGATCGATGTGACGAAGTTGAAAGAATTTAAACCGGAGAATCCTGCTGACCACAGGCCACAGGCCACTGGAACTACGAGTGCCCAGTGCCCAGTGCCCGGTGCTCAGGACAATAGTCAGAAAATCGTGACATTATTAAAATGGATCCGAGAGGCCAAGCGTCCAGTTATCATCTGCGGCGCTGGTGTGCGTATTGCGGATGCTATTGAGCCAACGCTTGAATTTGCGCGGCATTTTAAAATTCCGATCCTTTTAACCTGGGGCGGTAAAGATATATTGCCGCATGAGGATGAACTCAATTTCGGCGGCCTCGGTGTTGTTGGTCCGCGCTGGGGAAATTTTGCGGCGCAGAATTCGGATTTGATTATTTCCTTCGGCACAAGGCTTTCCCAGATGATCACCGGAGGCAAGACAACATTGTTTGCCCCGAACGCCCGGAAGGTCATGGTTGATGTCGACCCGTATGAATTGACCAAATTCACAAGCAATGATTTTCAATTAGACTTGGCGATTGAATCGGATTTAAAAAATTTCTTTGCTGTTGCAGGGACGGCTGGCCGATCGCCTCTGACAGATGAGTTTTTAAATTGGCGTAAACAGATTCGCGAATGGGAAAAGGCTTATCCTATTTGTCCCGCATCAAAATATGAACGCAAAGATTTTGTCGACGGCCATGTCTTTGCCAAGGAATTATCCAAAGTGACGCGGGAAGGCGATATTTTTATCGGCGATACTGGTGCCAATCTTTCCTGGATGTGCCAGGCGCTTGAGATGAAAAAGAATCAGCGCATCTTTTCCGCGTGGAACCACACGCCGATGGGCTACGCGCTTTCGGCCAGTGTGGGAGCGTCTGTTGCGTGCGACAAACGCGTCATTTGTTTGACCGGCGACGGCGGTTTGATGATGAATATCGAAGAGCTTGCCACCATCCGCCGCTACAACATGAACGTAAAGGTTTTTATTTTTAATAACGGCGGCCACGCGATCCAGAAACAGACGATGGATACGTGGCTTAATTCGCATTACGCGGCTGTCAATCACGATACGGGTTTGAATTTTCCTGATTTCGTGAAAACCGCCCAGGCTTTTGATATCAAAGCTTTCCGTCTGGAAAATCATGCCCAGTTGTCCCTCATCCGTCAGGTTTTGGAAACTCCTGGGCCGGTGGTCTGTGATGTTATTAATGATCCGGACCAGAAGATCGAACCCATGTTAAAGTTTGGATCTGGAATTGAGGATTTGAATCCTAAACTTCCAGCTGATGAACTTGCGGCCATTATGGAGGTTTCCCGGAAAGAAGCTTTCGTCCGCACGTTGTCAGGAAAGAATTAAGGCGCATATGTCAGAAATTGATTTATTAGAAAAATACCCTAAAACACAACGCGAGGTCGAAGAACGCGGCCAGGAAAAGACCGAGGACGACCGCAAGATTGCGCGGCAATTCGGCAAAGATTATTTTGACGGTGACCGCCGTTTCGGTTACGGCGGTTATACCTATCAGTCGCGCTTCTGGCAGCCGGTTGTGCCGACGTTTATTGAATATTACGGTTTGGATGATGAAAGCACGATTCTCGACGTCGGTTGCGGCAAAGGATTTATGCTGCACGATTTTGCCCAGGCTTTGCCCGGTGTCAATCTTAAAGGTGTCGATATCTCGGATTATGCCATTGCCAATGCCATGGAAACAGTCAAACCGTTTATCGTAAAGGCCGATGCCAAAGAGCTGCCTTTCGAGGATAAAAGTTTTGATCTCGTGATTTCAATCAACACCATTCATAATTTACCGATTGAAGAATGCAAAAAAGCCTTAACGGAAATTCAGCGCGTCAGCCGACGGGATTCTTTTGTTACCGTTGATGCCTACCGCACGCCCGAAGAAAAGAAACGCATGGATGCCTGGAACCTCACAGCCCAAACGTACATGCATGTGGATGAATGGAAAAAACTATTCAAAGCCGCGGGCTATGAAGGGGATTATTTTTGGTTTATTCCTTAAGAGATGTCACGAATCTAACCAAAGAATTAAGAACGGATGGCACGGAACACATAACTCATTCGTGTCATTCGTAGTGCGTTCAATCAGGTTCGTGTAATTCGACATGAAAACAAAAGCAGCCATCTTATACGAGCTTAATAAGCCTCTCGTCATCGAGGACGTGGAAATCCCTGATCTCAAGCGCGGGCAGGTTCTTGCCAAGATTCTTTACAGCGGTGTCTGCCGCGCGCAATACAATGAAATGATTGGGCTGAAAGGTCCGGATAAATTCCTGCCGCATTTACTCGGCCACGAAGCCTCCGCCATTATTGAAGATGTGGGCGAGGGGATTACCAAAGTTAAGCGCGGCGATTATGTGGCGCTCTCCTGGATTAAAGGGGACGGGCTCGATGGTACTAATTCCCAATATAAAAAAGGTTCTAAGATTATAAACGCGGGCGGGGTCACGACCTTCAGTGATTTTTCTGTGGTTTCTGAAAACCGCGTGACGAAAATATCCAAGCGGATTAATCCGGAAGCTGCCGCGATTATCGGCTGCGCCGTTGCAACCGGCTGCGGGATTGTTGAAAATACGCTCAAGGCCAAAAAGAATTCATCGATTGCTGTTTTTGGCGTCGGAGGAGTTGGGTTAAGCGCCATCATGGGCGCTAGACGCCGCGGTTGTAATCCCATCATTGCCGTTGATATTACCGAAGAAAAATTAAAATTCGCTGTCCAATGCGGCGCTACCCACACGGTGGATGCCTCTCGCATCGACGTCTGGCAGCTGCTTAGCAAAATCGCGCCGGATGGCGTTGATTTTACCATTGATGCTTCAGGTAATAAAAAAGCCATGGAAATGGCTTTTGATTTAGCGCGTGAGGCCAAAGGTATTTGTGTCATCGCCGGTAATCTCAGCAAAGATGAAAAGATTTCCATTCATCCTTTTGAACTTATCAAAGGAAAAAAATTATACGGAACATGGGGCGGAGAAACAAATCCGAGTTATGATATCCCTAAATATGTCGATGCTTTTGATAAAGGCGAACTGCCTATCGGTGATTTAATTACCCATCGTTTGACGCTCAATGACATTAATAAAGCGTTTGAAATTCTTAAGAGCGGCGACGCCGGCCGGATTGTTATCAAAATGGATCACGCCTAATGAAAAATTCAATGAAGCGGTCGGTCAGCGTTGTTATCCCCGCGTTTAATGAAGAAGGGAATATTCAGGCGGCCATAGACAGCGTGGTTGCCGCGGTCAACCCTTTGGTTGACCTCTATCAGATTATTGTTATTGATGACGGAAGCCGCGATCAAACGCGGGCGTTCGCTTTAGAAAAAGCGAAAACGAATTCCAGGGTTTTGGTTTTATCCAATGAGGGAAATAAGGGTTTTGGTTATTCTTTTTCCCGAGGAGTTAAGCTGGCAGAAATGGAATACGTTACGGTTTTTCCGGGCGATAACGACATGGCCGGCGAGTCTTTGGCAAAACTGGTCAGCGAAATTGGTGATACGGATTTAGTCATCAGTTATATGTCCAAGACAAACAAGCGTTCATTGTTCCGCCGCGTTGTATCGAAATTATTTGTTTTTATTATGAACACGCTGTTTGGCCTCAAACTTAAATATTATAACGGTGCTTTTATCTGCCGCACGCAGGTTCTTAAGGCTGTTCCTTTAAAATCCGTCGGGCTTGCGACATTGGCGGAATGTTTGGTCCGGATGATAACGCAAGGGTACAGCTATAAGGCGATTTATTTTGAACACGTCGGGCGAAAAAGCAACCGCTCCAAGGCGTTTAATTTAAAAAGTATTTTGGCTGTCGCGGAAACCATCGGCATTCTCATTAAAGATATTTATTTCACCTCACCCCAGCCTCAAAAGAAATTATGCTCGACATCCTCGTAATGTTTTTCTTCTTTTTCGATTCCATTTTCATTCATTTGATTCTGTGCCGTAAACATGCGGGGGAAGGCTTGCTGCTTAAACCGTTTATCGGCATTGCCCTGTTTAATTTATGCCTGATGTGGTTAGTTTTTTGGGTTTCTCATCCGTCTGTTCCATCGTCCAATGCCTCATTTTGGAATGTCTCTTTATACGCCAGCACGACGGCGATTTATCTTTTTTTGATTCCGGCTTATCTGGTCTTTTATTTTTCCACCCAACAGGTGAGCCCAACCAAAAAAATTCTACTCTTGCTTGCCCAACATGGTTCCATGACGTTTGAGGAATTGCTGCCGCATTTTTCTGATGAAGCATTTGTTTTGCCGCGCATCAAAGAATTAATAGACATCCGTTGCATGGTCGAGCATGGGGGATGGTATGTGTTATCCCCCACGGGAATTCAGATGGCCAAAGGATACAAATTTTACCAGAACATTCTCGGTCGGCAAAAGGGAGGATGAAGGTGGCATTGGATTTGGCCATTATCGCGTCTTCGGCAGTATCCTTTATGGTTTTCTTTTGCCTTCAAGTTGTTGTATTTCGTTTGGTTCCTCAGGAAGCTGTTTTAAAGTGGATCATGAATATTTTTGCCATGGCGTCCGTCTTGCATTTTGTATTCCTGACCGTTTTTATTGGATACAATCAGCCGTCCTATCCGGGAGGCATTTTTTTATTGTCCGTGGTTTCTTATTTTTTATTTGGTCTGGCCGCGTTTGTTTATATTTTATGTATTTTCGGTCCTTCGGAGACATCGATTCGTATCCGTGTCGTCAGGGAACTCGGTGATTTGAAAGGCTCCAGGCTGACGCATGAGGAGCTGTTAAAACGGTATAACGGCCAGGCGATTTTGCGACGCAGAATTGAAAGGCTTAAATTGGCAGGCGAGATTATTGAAAAAGACGGCCGGTATTTATTGCTTAATAAATCCAACGCCTTTTTTATGATTGATGCTGTGGCCTTGCTTCTTCAAAAAATGTTAAGGAAATCATGAAGACACACGTGACGTCTTTAGAACATCCTATTAAGAGCTTTGACCGTTTAAAACTCATCTGTTTGGGAATTATATTTTTTGGATGCCTGCTGCGTTTTTTTGAGATCTTTCAAAACAGTTTTATTTTTTATGACGAAGGCATGTACCTGCAGCACAATGCCGCTTTACTTGAAAAGATTCAGGAATTCCCGCCCAAAGACACTAATGAATTATTCGCTATCCTTCGCATTCTTTTTTTATCCGCTTTAACGACCGCGAAATGGCTTTGGTTTTTTATCAGCAATTTAAGGGTCTTTGTCGACGGGCCGGATGCTTTTTATTTCACTCGTGTCGTTTCCGCTGTCTGCGGATGCTTGACGGTTTGGGTGACATATTTATTTGCCCGAAAATATTTTCGGTCGCAGGAAATGGCTCTTTTAAGCGCGGCGGTTTTGGCTATTCTTCCTAGCCATATTTTTTATTCACGGTTAGCCATGCAGGAATCTTTTAGCGCGTTGTGTTTTTTGGCCGGGATTTATTGGTATTGTTCCCGCCCGGGGATTTCTTGGCGGATTGTGTTGTCTGGCGTTTTTTTAAGCGCGGTTTATTTTACCAATTACCGCATGATCATCATTCCGGTTTTGCTTGTTGTTTTGGAGGGAATCACCAGCCTGTCAGAAAAACGGCAGCTTCACTGGTTGAAATTATTCTTGTCTGTTCTAATATTTGCGGCGATCATTTTATTTTTTGGGCTTTTAAATAACGGCAGCAACTTGTTTATTACAACGGCATGGATGGGCAGGCAGGCTGAACTGGCGTCCCAGCAATGGCAATGGTTAAATATTTTTAGTTTTCCCTACGGCATGGCGCGTTTGGATGGATGGATTTTTTTTCTGACGATTCTGTTTAACCTGTTATTTATTCTCAAGAAAGATTGGCGGAAAGTTTTGCCGGTGAGTTTGGTCTTTGCGCAGATGTTTATTTTTTCTTTTGCTTCTGAAAAAGGAGCTCGCTATCTTTGCGTGATTTTACCATTTGCGTCCATGGCCGCGGCCCTCGCAGTTGAGTTTCTTTGGACGCACACAGAGCATTTCAAGCGATGGGCCCCAGGATTTCTGATAGGGCTATTCCTATTTTCTTTGGCGGCCAAAGCCGTTGCTGTCGTGGATACGCCTCGAGGATATGAACAAGCGGTTCATTATATTAAGAGTAAAAACCCCCAAGCCAAAATCCTGGCAACCCAGCCTATCATCGTTGGATTATTATTCGGATCCTCAAACGAAGTTGCTCCTGTTCCTAAAGATTTTCGTGAATTAGTGATTCGTTATGCGCAAGGGTTCCGGTATTTGATTGTTGACCCTCAGGCCTATGTTTCCTGGACGCAGTCAGGATTTCGTTTCACAACGCCTCTGACCGATTATCTTGGTTTTATGAGAGATCGATTGCCTCCCGATATTAGGATCCCGCAATTGAACCAAGCGCTCTTGGAGCGTTTTGTTATGGATCATAATGAAAATTTGCCGGCTTCCATTTCGTTTTTAAATAACCCAAATGCCGGTTATGGGGACATTTATGTTTATGATTTGGGCCGGTCTTTAGCAATCATGGAGAAAATGATTCAGGCGGCATCGATGAAACCGGGGGAGAAATGAATTTAAAATTTGTCAAAATCGCTTTTTTGTTTCTTACCCTTGTTTTGATTGTTTGGCTTTTTGTGGTCAACGCAAGGCCGTTGGAAAAGTACCGTGAGAAAAATGAATTCGCAAAAGTTCCCATAACCGTTGATATCTGCCTTGACAAAGGCGCTGATACAAAACGAACGGCAAGGATTTTGGATGATATCTGGCAATTGAATCGCGACATTTATTCGCGAATGAGCAATGATTTTACAGACAGTGATATTGCTAAAATTAACCGATCGTTTAAAAATCCTCAAAAAATTTCCGAAGATACGATTAAGGTATTAAATGCCGCCATTAAGTATAAGAAAATAACAAACGGTTCTTTTGATGTGTCTGTTCGAAGTTTGACGGAATTGTGGTCAAAGTGCGAGCGGGAAAATCGCCTGCCGACCCAGGAGGAACTGGCAAAGGCTAAGGCGGTCATGAGGCTTAGCCAAATAAAGTTTTTGCTTGGGAATCGAGTCGAGTTGTTAAATCCGCAAATGAGAATTGATTTTAACGGCATTGTTTCAGGTTATGCCTTGGACGCGACGGTAAGAATGCTTCATAAAAAAGGCGTAAGGAATTTTTTAATTGATGCGGGCGGTGATATGTATGCTTCCGGGCGTAACTGCAGCCGTAAACCATGGACCATTGCTGTCCGAAATCCCGATGACCGCTCTAAAATTCTTGATGTGGTCATGGTTTCTGATTTGGCTGTTGCAACATCCGGCGGATTTGAGAAATATTATGCCATCGGCGGGAGGAAATTTTCCCATATCATTAATCCGACAACCGGATGGCCTCAAAAAGCCGTTGTCAGCGCAACTGTTATTGCACCAAAGGCCATGGATAATAATGTTTTAGCTGAGGCGTTGTGTGTGTTAGGCCCTAAAGAGGGCATCCGATTGATTGATTCTATGGGCCGGGGCTATGCCAGTCTTGTTGTCACGAAAGACGCGGCTGGAAGATTGATGATGCACAAAAGCAAACTTTATACGAAATATGAAATGCACAAACCTTGACAAATATTCTGGATTGTTCGGCAGATATGATGAAAATTCTGTTATAATCCACTCAATTTTATCATCCTATTTCTAAGGAGGACGTTTTGAACCGCACCGCCACTGATCAAAGGTTTGATTATCAGACGCTTGTTAGTTCTATCGAACAATTTGATACCAATTATCATAATGATATTACCCCGCAGAGTTATTTTGGTTTTCCTATTCAGCCGATTATTGATGCCGAGCAAAAGTTGTTAGACGCAAAGGTTAAATCCGTCGCCTATCTGTCCATGGAATACGGCTTGGCTCCAAGCATTTACAATTCATTTCTTCTTAAAAAGTCCATGAGTGAGAAAAATAAGTTTTTCAAGCATGAGGTCTTCTCGAATTATTGGATATCCGACTATATATTTAAAATTAAAATTGACAAAATGTTGGACATTCCCATTTACAGCGGCGGGCTGGGGGTTTTGGCCGGCGATACGGTAAAAAGTATAGCTGATTTGGGGCTTTCCGTTATGTCCGTCGGTATTCTCTGGAATAAGGGATATTTTAAACAAAATTTTTGGTACAAACACGGCCAGATGCCGGAAGAATTGGCTTGGGATCCGTGGACCTATCCGGGACTGATTCCTTTGAAGCACCGCATCAGCATCAACACCAAAAAGGGAAAGCTGAATCTGCGCTTATGGAAATATTATGTTTATAGCTATGATAAGAAAAATGTCTGTCCGTTGGTTTTACTGGATTCGAATGTTACGGAAAACAGCGAGTATTTCCGCCAGTTGACGGATCAGCTTTACCGCAGCGACCATGTGTCATGGCGGATTTTTCAGCGTTCCATCCTTGGAATTGGAGCGATCAAAGCCATTGACTGCCTCGGCTGCAGTATTGACCGGTATCATTTAAATGAAGGGCACGCGGCCTTTGCGTTTATTGAAAAATATCTTCAGCTTACGAACAAGGCTGATATGGAGCAGGAAAAGAAAAAGTTTATGTATACCTGCCATACGCCCGTTGCCGCCGGGCATGACCGGTTTAGTTTGAAGGATATTGGCGATATTTACGGCGA
>JAHFGF010000231.1:1474-2739 GCA_023247595.1 Candidatus Omnitrophota bacterium | reverse complement strand
GGGGGTTGCTCAGCCCGATGTATGTCGTCTTTGAAGCGCAGAAAGGATTGCATGCGGACTATCTGGCTTACTGGATACAAAGCCGACGCTTTAAGAATTTGATCAATGCCAACACCCAAGGAACGGTGAGAGATTCTGTAAATTTTTCGGCATTGGCTGTTTTTCCATTTGCCCGGCCGCCGGTGTACGAGCAGAAAAAAATAACCGCTATTCTGGCCTGTATAGATGGTTTGATTGATAAAACCAAATCCGTCATCGACCAAACCCAACGCCTCAAAAAAGCCCTCATGCAAGAACTCTTCACCCGCGGGGTGCCGGGGAGGCATAGGAATTTTAAGAAGACGAAGATTGGGGATATTCCAGAAGAATGGGAAGTGAGACGTTTAAATGATTTATGCTTAAAGATCACAGATGGCGAACACTTAACACCAAAATTTTGTGGAAGCGGGCAAGTTCTCTTATCTGCCAAAGATGTGAGAGAAAATGACGTTTCATTTCACGATTCAAAATTTATTTCCACGGAGGATTTTAATAAATTTCGCTTAAGATGTGACCCTAAATCTGGGGATGTTTTGGTTGTGAGTAGAGGGGCTACCATTGGACGGATTTGTTTTTTAAACACGAATAAGATTTTTAGCCTCATGGGAAGTGTTATCCAAATTCGGACCGACGAAAAAAAATTGAGTGGAATATACTTGTCTAAATTCTTGAAAACAGATTATGCGCAAACAGAATTAATTAGAACGTCAGGATCGTCGGCTCAACAGGCGATCTATCTCGTTCATCTAAAGAATTTCAGAATCGCTGTACCATCTATACATGAACAAAGATTAATAACAAAAAATTTAGAGAGTATGGACAGTGGAATAGAGGCAAATGGTTTCTTGGTTAATCAATTACAACTATTAAAGTCCGCCCTCATGCAGGTCCTTCTGACCGGTGAGGTGAGGATAAAGATTTAAAGAGCGTACATGCACATTCGAGTTGTCAAAGAGATGGGACGTAGCCTGGAGCCTTAGTGCAAGGATTTTTCTATGAATAATGACTGGTCCGAAATCCATTTATCCGAAGACCCGGCGGTTGAGTTGCTGGAGGCGTTGGGGTATGTTGTGGCGCCGCCGGAGATTTTGGAAAAAGAGCGCGCCGGGTTAAAAGAGGTTGTTTTGATTCCTCGTCTGCAAAAAGCGCTCAAGCGAATCAATCCTTGGCTGCCGGAAGAACAGATTGCCAAAGCCGCGCGGTTGATTACCCATGTCCCGGCGGCG
>JAHFGF010000231.1:0-1464 GCA_023247595.1 Candidatus Omnitrophota bacterium | reverse complement strand
AATGAAAAGATTTATACTTCGCTGGTTCATGGCGTTTCTATGGAAGAAGAAAGCCCCGCCGGCCGCAAAAGCCGCAATGTCTATTACATCGACTTCGATCATCCGGCGAATAATGAGTTGGTCTTCACCAGACAGTTGAAAGTGGCCGGTTCCAAAGAAAATATCATTTGTGACGTCGTGATCTTCATCAACGGGATTCCCGTCGTTATCATTGAATGCAAAAGCCCCGTCATTTATGAGCCGATCAATCAGGCGATCGATCAACTGGCGCGTTATCAGGAATTGAGAGACGAATTTAAAGGACGCGGAGCCCCCCGGTTTTTTGAAACAATCCAAATTATCGTCGCTGCCTGCGGTCAGGCGGCCAAATTCGCTACGACCGCCACACCTTATCGTTTTTATTCGGAATGGAAAATTCCTTACCCCATTTCCATGGATGTATTGCACCAGCAGTATACTTTACGCTTTAACCGCCCGCCGACCCCGCAGGACATTCTGATTTATAGTCTTTTGAACCCGCAGAATTTGCCGGATATGATCCGTAATTTCATCACCTTCGAAATTGAAGGCGGACGGACCGTCAAAAAAATTGCCCGGTATCAGCAGGTGTTCGCGGTGAATAATGCTTTGCAGCGTATCTTAAATTCCTCTAAGGCCCATGAGCGCGGCGGCGTGGTGTGGCATACCCAGGGCTCGGGAAAATCTTTGTCCATGTTATGGCTGGCCGTTAAGCTGCGGCGTAGTCCGCAGTTAGAAAACCCTACGATTGTGATTGTGACCGACCGGGTGGATTTGGATAACCAGATCGTCGGAACATTTGACCGCTGCGGGTTCCCCAATCCGGTGCAGGCGAATTCAGTTAAAAATTTGAAAGATTTATTGAGGGCCGGTAACGGGCAGACCATTCTGACCACGATCCAAAAATTTCAGGAATTGAATCCCGACGAACATTTGTCGGAAGCGGATAATATCTTTGTTATGGTGGATGAAGCCCATCGCACGCAATACAAGAATATGGCCGCGAATATGAGGCAGGCTTTGCCGAACGCATGTTTTCTTGGATTTACCGGCACGCCGATCGATAAAAATGACCGCAGTACCTTGCAAACGTTCGGTTCCTATATTCACACCTACACCATTGAGCAGGCTGTACGAGACGGAGCAACAGTCCCGATTTACTACGAAAGCCGTTTGCCTGATGTGCAGGTAGAAGGTGAGAATCTGGATGAACTATTTGATCGTTATTTTATGGATTATGAAGATAAAGAACGTGCACGGATCAAGCAAAAATATGGGACGGAAAAAGCCGTGGCTATGGCCAAAAGCCGGTTGCGGGCGATCTGTCTGGACATGGTTCGTCATTACGAACAATTCATTTTGCCTAACGGTTTTAAAGCGCAGATTGTCGCGCACAGCCGGGATGCTGCCGTGATATATAAAGAAATTTTGGATGAGCTCAACGCG
>JAHFGF010000063.1 GCA_023247595.1 Candidatus Omnitrophota bacterium | reverse complement strand
CATTAATGGAGAGCAAAAGTTAGAACGGTTCTTGTATACAATCCGGGCAGTTACCGAAGGGCTTAGGAAAGGGTTGCATTCGTATACGTTTGAACAAAAACGACAACTGGTATTAACGGTCGTGGAAAAGGTTGTGGTTGATTACGATGCGGATAAATATGACGGGGCAATTGATCGTGACTTCTTGAATATCAACATAGAATTTAATATAAACATCGAAAAACTATGCAATTTGTTACAGGTCTCCCTCTCAAACCTAGAGGAAACTCAAATCAACATCCGACAAAGTTGCCCACATAGTATGCCCAGATACGTTCCGACAATGTTTCCTAAAATGGCCAGCAATAATCCGACGGAAGCAAGCCCCGGCTGATACAATTCGGCCACAATGGATGCGGAGGCGACTCCTCCGATATTTGCCTGACTGGCCGCGGCAACCAGAAATAACGGCGCGCGGATTAATCGGGCCACACCAATCATCACCGCCGCGTGAATTATAACCATCATAAAACCGGCGATGATCAAAATAAACGTCGAGCCGATATCCGTTAAACTGGCCTTGGCGCCGATGGATGTTAAAACAAAATACAGCATCCAATATCCAATTTTCATGGAACCATGACGTTCCAGATTTTTAGCCGGCGTCAAGGAACAGGCAATCGCCAGCAACGAAACCAAAATCACGGTCCAGGCAAACGGGGAAACTACATCTTTAATAACAGGCAAAAATTTAGAAATATATTGCGTGAGAAAACTGGCCGCAAAAGCAATAAACACAATCAATATGGTCATCCGGACGTTAAACGCGGGCAAATTGATTTTGGTATTTCCAGGCTGTTTACTTTTGCGGGATAATTGATCCAAGATGCGTCGGTCCGACTGATTCCAGCGGTCAAACATCGGCTGGCTTCCCACAAAGACAACCAAAATAGCCATCCAAGCGTAAGGAACAATGGTATCAACCACCACCATAGGCAAGAAAACCGAATCCGGAACGCTCAACGCTTCTTTGACCGCGATCATGTTGGCGCTTCCTCCCGTCCAGGAACCGCATAACGCGCCAAAACCCGACCAAAACTGGGAACCTATCCAGCCTTTTAAAATAAAGAAAACAACCGGCGCGCCCAAAACAAACGCCGCGCTCCCGGCGAAGAACATAATCAAAGCCGGTTTGCCCAAACGCATAATCGCCCGGACATCAACGGAAACTAATAACAAAAATAAACTCGCCGGCAAGATCCAATTTGTTATTGGGCCATAGACAGAACTTTTCGGATCTAGCAGTCCAAACGTTGAAGCCAGCATCGGAAGAAAATAAATCCAGAACAAGGCAGGAACAAATTCAAACCATTTCTTAAAACGAGGCAGGGATGAAAACCACAAGACAAATAGTTCAATGCTTAACAAGACAGCAATGGTTGCCCACGGGCTGCGAATCATAGGGACCGGCTTTCTAATTGAACTTGATATTGCTTAATCGTAATTTCCTCCCCATATTTTAAACATTGATATTAAAAACCGTCGCTTCAGGCCGGCATCCCAATCGAAACGGAATTAAGCTTGTTCCAATGCCGGGAGAAACATACACCGGAGGTTGCGATTCCTTATACCATCCTTTGATATATTTCCCGCTTCCCGGTGGCAAAATTGGAATAAAACCTAATAGATTAATTTGACCTCCGTGCGTATGTCCGGAAAGAATCAAATCCATCTGGGGATGTCCCTCTTTTTCACGAATAATAAAATCATTGAGTTGAGGACAATGATTTAAAACCAAATGAAAATCATTATCCCGAAAATTCTGTAAAGCAGTCTTAATATCCGGATTTCCCCCAATAAAATCATCAACTCCGGTAATCAAGATAGTTTTATTTTTAACAAAAAGTAAACAGCAGTCATTAATTAAAAGCTGACAACCGTGCTGCTTATAAATAGAGCCGAGTTCAGAAATATTAACTCTGCCCCAATATTCCCAATTTCCTAAAATAGCAATTTTCGTGATATCGCGATCAAACAAATCTAGATAGCGGTCTAAGAGAGACAAATAACGGGCATTGTCGATGGCATCCCCCGTAAAACAGATCAAATCCGGTTTTAGTTCATTGACCCTTCGGGCAAGCTTATGCAACACATCATCAATTTCACGAAGATGCAGATCAGACAACTGGATGATCTTTATCGGCGTCGCGGCATTTTCCCGCGCCATAAAATCGAATTCCTTAAATCGAATCAATTTAGGTTCTAAAAAATAGGCATCTGCCGTAAGAACCGCAACAAGACCGCGAACACCCCAGCGAAAAAAATCCCGCCGCGTCATATGTTTATCCCGATACCCGCTTTAGCATTTTTCAAATCATAGATACCGCGCTGGCTCAGGAAATGATTTTTCGCAACCGCGCCCTTAATAAAAAAAGGCGTATCCAAATCGATATAATCAAAACATCCCAGCCCGCAGGCCATATGCGCGGAGGCGGTCATGGCCAGCGACGTTTCCATCATCCCGCCGATCATAAGCTTCACACCTCTGACCCGGGCAGCTAATGCGATTTCCCGGGATTCAAAAATTCCGGTTTTCATTAATTTGATATTAATGACCTGCGCTGATTTTTCCTTGATGATCGAAAGGACTTCCGTCAACGAACGCGCGCTTTCATCGGCGCAGACGGGAATTTTGGTTTCTCTCGCGACCTTTAATAAACCCTCCCTGTCTTCACGGGCAACCGGCTGTTCAATCAGCTGAGGTTTGACGCCATGGCGGGCGATAGACTTTAAAAACCGTAAGGTTTGCGTTGCGTTATACCCCTGGTTAGCGTCCAAATAGATTGCGGCCCGCGGGGCAAGCCTGCGGACAGCAATCACGCGTTTGATGTCCAAATCTTCATCGCGGCCAATCTTAACTTTAAACGCGCGGAAACCCTGACGGTAATAGTTCTTAACTGTGTTTTCTGTTTCTGCCAAATCCGCGATCACGATGGTGATATCCGACGACAATCGACAGGCTTTAGCGCCAAAAAACCGCCATAACGGAATTTTCCAACTGCGGGTTAACGCGTCTATTAAAGCTGTTTCAATGGCTGCGAGCGCGCACGCGTTTGTGAGCAACCGGTCATGCAGTTCGGCTGACAAATTCAGATAGTCATAAGCGTTACGCCCGACCAAACTTTTCCCCACGCGCTCTAAATTTTTGCGCGTGTCATCAAGCGTCTCACCCGTAATATGGGTCGCGACCGCGGCCTCTCCGTAACCGGTTGTTCCGTCCGACAAGGTCAGCGCCAATAAAATATTTTCCAGTGAATTGTGATCGCCTAAGGCAGTACGAAAAGGCTGGGATAATTCAGCGCGTAACGGGGATACTTTGACATTCTTGATAATCATCAGTTAAACATCCTGACACCGGTCAATCTTTTTAATAGCGAGCCTTTTTTCGAACCTTCACCCAAGTCTAAACCCGAGACAGTTACATGGTTGATCACACGAATTCTATCGTCGCCGTCGAAAGGTTCCCGGTAGGCCCAGACACTGTGAATCGCAAAAGGTTTTTGGTCCACTTCCCCCAGATAAAGCATGATATGCCCCTTTAGCGTGAGGATTAAGACACCGTCCTTGGACTTAATAAAAAATTCTTTCTTTTGAATTTCAGTTTGCGCCGGAGTCATGGGGTCAAACGTAACTAAAGCCGTCCCCACCTTGGCCTGATCTTTGGAATCCCGCGGCAAATCAATGCCAACGGTTGAAAAAATCTCCTGCAGAAAGCGCGAACAATCTTGCTCGCCATACATGCCGCCCCATCCGTAGGGTTCATTTAAAAGTTTGAACGCTTGTTTAATTATGGTCCGCGCGGTGTATGGCAGGAATCCATCGTTGACATCGTTTTTGTCCAGATACATAGTTTTAAACGCAAAGCGCCCGTCGCTACGCATGGAAGGAACTTTCACAGCAACCACCCCAGGCGTTTCTTGTTTTTTCTCCCGAGGAAAACGCGCGCCCATCTGCACCGATTGGTCAAACTGAGTCAATTTAGTATCCAAAAAAATATCCGCTTTGCCAGCGGTTACAACCGACCAAGATGTGTACGAAGAATACTCCTGGATATCTTTAAGCGCGCAAAGCACAATATCTTTGGCCATCACCCATCCGTCACTCGACGGCCCTAAAGTATAAAACCATTGGCCATCAAAACTTTTGTGGAGGATAACAACGGGGTCAGCTATTTCTAACGCGTTATTCTGCAGATAATCAAAATCATAATCCCCAGGCGCTTCATAAAAACCTTCCGTGGTCGCTAAGAATCTTTGCGGGGTATACTGCAGGACAAATCCAAATTGAGGTTCAATGACGCTGGGCAGAGAAGTTAAATTCAGATTGCTGGTTAATTCCTGATAAACCAAATCCGAAACCGGTTCACCCTGGACGGTAAAATAATTCTTCTTCTTGAGATCTTCAACAGTCTGGTGAAGTTCCCGGCTAAGGTCATCGCCGGAGAAATTTTCAGGGAGACTTGTTAAGTCTTTGACCGTTTTAAATTTTTCACGGATGCGTTGGTTCAATGCTGTGATGGCATCAACCGCCATTATTAAAACATCAGGAGACGGATGACGTTCAATCCAAAAACCCGGTCTTTGCATAGCAGGAGTTATCCCCTCCAGCATCGTCGGGGCACGATAGGTCAGCTGTTCATCCGCAAAGGAGTTAATCGTCATTAAAAAGAAACATACCACCCCAAGGAGTACGCATCCCTGCTGTCTCATGCCTGCCCCTGCTCTGCCGCTTTGACAACCAAAAATTCATAAGAGGCTAACGGCGTGCCGTCCACCGCGACATTTAGGCTGTGCCGTCCAGGTTTGGGCACGGTCAGATTGATTGTTCCCATAATATTATTTTTGAAATTAACCACATGCGGAACTTTTGAGGCGGCAAACTGAATCTTGGCCTGTGGAACGAGACGAGTGCCGTCTTCATCAATGATGTCCAAACCGGCCGTGTGCTGTTCGTTGGCCTCGGAGAGAGGCAATTCAACGGTTATAACAAAGGTGAAGGAAATCGTAACGGGAAACTGCTGTGCCACCCAATTATCAATGCCGCCGCGCAAAAGTGAAAAAGTGCCGTCGGAATGCCGGGTCGCGCTTTCACATAAAATTATGGTTTTAATATCCATGGCATAACGAAATGGTTTGAACGGAATTTTAAAAATATATTATCACATCCCCCTTACACGGACATGTGATTTCCCGAATATTTGAAAAACATTTCTCTATCTCTGGCGCTCGAAGCAGGTCAATCCGGATATTGAAAATCAATTTGAATATTAACTTGAGGACCGAGACTTTTGTGAACAGGACAGCTATGGGCAGCGGTTTCTAAAAGTTCGCGCTTGGCAGGGTCAATGCCTTTGGGCATTTGAATATGGACAGTAATTTTTCCGATACGGCGGATGGGGTCGACCACCATCTCCTTATTGACATCCACCTTTGCCCCTTCCAATTGAATACCATTCTTGCGCGCGGCAATTCCCATCACCGTTAGCATGCAGGAACCAAGCGCGGCCGCGACTAAATCCGTCGGAGAAAACGCCTCGCCTTTGCCCTGATTATCAACAGGCGCATCAGTCAGGATTTCACTGCCTGACGGACCGTGCTTCAAACGGCAGCGCAAATTTCCTTCATAGACCATCGATATCTTAACCATCCCTATTCTCCTTTATTTTTTAGCAACCACATACAAAAGCATTCCGAATAACGATCCCATCCAAGGATCAGGCGAAAACCTAAACGGCAGCGTGTTAACCCCGCCTTTAGCAATAATCTTTAAACCATTGCGCGCATGCACATCGACTAATTCTTTAAGAATAAAAGGCGTCTCTTCAATCCCCGGCATATACAAAGGCCGGATTAATTCCCACGGGGAAAACCGGTTCGGCACAAAGGTCACCATGACACCGCGCTCAGACAAAACCGATGTCCAATTCCGGATAATGGCATCCTGCTGTTGAGCTGTAAAATGTTCAAGTAATCCGTCGGAAAAAATCAAATCAAAACGGCTTTTTAACTGTTCATCCAGCCGCTCATTTAAGAAATCCGCTTTTAATAACCGGCATTGGCCGTCCGTAACCGTTTGGGCCATATCCAAAGCGCTTTGGGAATAATCAGCTGCCAAAGTTTCCATGCCTTGGTCACAAAAATACCGGGAAAAAAAACCGCTGCCGCAACCGGCATCCAGCGCTAATTTTTTCCGAACAGCATAAGGCTGCAAAACATTTAAAATCCTGCGCTTGGACCAGCTGATTTGGCTGAATTGTTTGGAACCAGGCCTGTTCCAAAAACGATTCCAGTCTTTATCCTGAGGTAAATTCATATCTTTGCTATTTAAAAGTTATTCGCGATGTCGAAAATGATTCATTATACCGATAAAAACACCTTGAGCAACAGCATTACCGAGGAACCTATGAATCGGTTTTATTCATACCGCAAGGCTTCGATGGGATTTAACAACGAGGCTTTATAGGCCGGGCCAAGTCCGAAGATGAGACCCACAAACAGAGAAAAGATCGTCGCCAGCAAAACAGAAAAGATAGATACTTTAACAGCCCATCCCGCCAGCAGAGTAATCAATACGGCCACACCAACACCCAACAAAACACCTGCCAAACCGCCGATGATCGACATCAAAACCGCTTCCACTAAAAATTGAACCATGATATCGCGCTGGGTGGCGCCGATAGCTTTGCGCAAACCTATTTCGCGTGTGCGTTCGCTGACAGAGACAAGCATGATATTCATAATGCCGATACCGCCGACCAAAAGCGATATCGCCGCAATCGATCCCAAAAGCCAAGACATGGTTTTTGTCGTCGATGCCAACGCCGCTTTAACATCGGACATATTACGAATCTGAAACGAATCCTTCGCCTCGTCTCCTCTTAAGCGATGGCGCTTAATCAAAAGATTACTGATAACCTCCTGCGTAGAATCAATTTTCTCAGGCGAAACAACTTCCACATAAATGGAATCCACAAATTCTTTTCCCAACACCCGCATCATGGCTGTAGACAACGGAGCAATCATCGTGTCGTCCTGGTCGCGGAATGTGTTAGCCCCTTTAGAAGGCAGCACGCCGATGACACGAAAATTAATCAAATTAATTTTGATGCTTTGGCCGACGGGATTTTCATCCCCAAACAATTCTTGGGCCACTGTTGTCCCTAACAAAACAACCTTATCGCGTTTTTTATATTCATCGGCAGTAAAAAATCGGCCCGTTGTCGGAGTCGATGCGCGCATACCTTCATACGGCACTTCAACGCCTTCTAATTGCGTGTTCCAATTTTTATTACCATAAACAACCTGCGCCCGTCCTGTTACCGAACCGCTGACGTTTTTAACCTGATCCGTTAATTGCGCCATGGCCCCGACATCCTGGAGAGTTAAACGCGTCACGGCACCGGCTTGCAAGGCAATACCGCCGACCTTAGATGACCCTGGCCTTACAATTAAAAGATTAGAACCCAACGAAGAAAGCTGCTGTTCAACTGATTTTTGCGCGCCGGAACCCAGCGCAAGCATGGCGATTACAGCACCAACGCCGATGAGAATTCCCAATATGGAAAGAAATGACCGCATCTTATGAGCGATCATAGCCGAAATGGCTTGGCGGGCTGAATCAAATACTTTTAAATTTCCGTAGGCGGACGGATGCTGTTTGGGAATGCCGGCGTATGAATGTTTCGCATCTTTAGATTTTTTCAAAGCATCACTATTTTTTTGATCCGAGATCACAACTCCGTCACGCATCTGAATGACACGCCCAGCATAGCGCGCCATCTCCGGCTCATGGGTGACCATCACAATGGTTTTGCCTTGGCTATGCAAACCTTTAAGTATCCCCATAATCTCATCTTTACTTTTCGTGTCCAAATTTCCCGTCGGCTCATCGGCAAAAATAATTGCGGGATCATTGACCAAAGCTCGGGCGATGGCAACCCTCTGCTGCTGGCCTCCGGAGAGTTCATTAGGCCTATGCATGACGCGGGTATTAAGCCCCACATCATTGAGCTTCTGTCTAACTTTGGATTCGTCCTTAGCTTGCCCGGAATAAATTAACGGCAAGCCCGCATTATCCAAAGCTGTCAAACGAGGCAGCAAATGAAACTGCTGAAAAACAAATCCGATCATCTGGTTACGGACAAAAGCCATGTCATCATCGCTTAAACCGTCAACTGCTTGGCCGTTTAAAATATATTGGCCAGAATCAGGCCTGTCGAGCAATCCCATCAGATGCATAAGGGTTGACTTTCCCGAACCCGACGCACCCATCAGGGCCACAAACTCACCAGCGCCTATAAATAACGACACATCCTGGACCGCCTTCACTTCAATGGTCCCGATGTGATACGTTTTTACAATATTCTTTAGTTCAATCATATTAAGGCCGGCGGGTACTTCCGCCTCGGTTGGGCATGAATGGATTTGTGCCGCCATTTTTCTTGGAAACAGAATATTTTTTGCTTTTCATAACAACGTTATCATCTTCGCTTAAACCGGAAACGATCTCGACATCTTTATCATCGGCAATACCAAGCACAACCTCCCGCTCCTGGGCTTCTTTCTGATTTTCTTGCTGCACCGACACAAATGCTTTTCCTTGACGCTGGCGCACCATTTCCAACGGAAGCAATAATACGTTTTCCTTAAATTCAACGACAAAATCAACATTAGTATTCATGCCAGAGCGAAAAAAATCCGGTACTTCCTCTAAATTAAGATCCACCTCATAAACC
>JAHFGF010000062.1 GCA_023247595.1 Candidatus Omnitrophota bacterium | reverse complement strand
GCTCAAGTGTGAGGATTGTGATTCCGTTCAACGAGCCCGCACACAATTCCTCTAATAAGTCTCTAAAGAAATTGTGTAGGTCTCAATTCACGTTCATCCCAACCCTCACACTTGAGCCAGGATTAGATTGAACTCACGTTTATTAACATCTTGTAGAGGAGGGTTTGAAACCCTCCTTTACGTCTAGACAATCAACATCGCATCCCCGTAACTATAAAATCGATACTTCTCTTTAATAGCTTCCTGATAAGCGCGCTTCATCAATGTCATTCCTCCAAACGCATAAACCAGCATTAACAGCGTGCTTTGCGGAAGATGAAAATTTGTAATCAAACAATCAACCAATTGAAAACTAAACCCCGGATAAATAAAGATCTTCGTGCTTCCCTTTAATTTCTTCGAATCCGCCACCGACTCCAGCACTCGGCAGCTGGTTGTTCCGACAGCAACTATTTTCCGTCCCGATTTTCTTTCCGCAACAATTTTTGTGTACGCCGACGGAGAAATGGAATATTCTTCCGTATGCATCGGATGCGACCGTATGTCCTCGCATTCAACCGGCTTAAAAGTCCCGTAATTAATATGAAGCGTCAATGACGCAAATGAATGCCCGCTTTTTTTTAAGCCGGCCATTAAAGCCTTGGTAAAATGAAGCCCGGCTGTCGGCGAAGCAACCGAACCGGCATGACGGGCATAAACCGTTTGATATTCTTGACGGTCGCTTGCGGTATCAGCCCGATTAATATACGGAGGCAACGGCATATGGCCAATACGCGTCAATAAACTCTGTATATTTTTTTTATTGAAATGGACAATTCTTTTTTCTTTATCCTCAAGAAAACCAACTAAACCGGAAGGAAACTCCAACGGCTCTCCAACTTTGATTTTCTTTAACGGTTTTAAAAGCGCCTCATAACGATTCGAACTTAATTTCTTTAATAAAAAAACTTCAACCTGCCCGCCGAAATTCTGTCTTTTTCCCAATAACCTCGCCGGCACAACCTTACTGTTATTAACCACCAGCCTGCTATCACGCGGAAGATAGCGCCCGATGTTGCGGAAGATATCATGCCGGATGACTTGTTGGAACCTGTCAATCACCATTAACCGCGCGTCATCTCGGCGGGAAGATGGATATTGCGCCACAAGATCCTGCGGCAAGTCATATTGAAAATCACTCAGCTTCATGTTTGAAAAAACTACGGAAAGATTTCAAACGCATCCAGATTTTCGATTCTGGTTCCAGGATAGTAATGTTTGAGGATTGCTTTATAATCGAAATGCAGCTGCGCCATTCCCAGCGCGCCCCATTGACAAAGCCCTACACCATGCCCCCAACCCCTGCCGTAAAAATCAATATAATAACCGCGCATGACAATCTCGTAGGTATTGCTTCGAATGTCATTGGGCCCAATAATATTTCTAAAATCTTTTCCGCTGATGACCGTGCTTTTGCCGTCTCTCGAGGTAATTTTCAATAACTTAATCCGGTCGCTGGCATTGCGCTGGATGATTTCGATATTCTTAATTAAACCCGTGCGGTAACCGCCATTGCTAAGCTTGGTCTGGATATCTTTAAGGCGAAAATTTCTTTTCCAACGCATATGCGGAGACGTTTTGCAGTAGGGACATAATTCTCCCTGCAGAGGCGGCAGATTAAGGTTCCAAATCTCGCTGGCAGATTCCGTCATCCCGCCGCAGGTCGCGTGAAAAAAAGCAGGCAGAATTTTTTCATTGTATGTCAAAACTTCGCCCTTGGTTTCATCAACCGCAATCCCTGTCCGATAGCGTTCCGACAACCGCCCGCCGTAAACCTGGGAATAAATATCATTAGTGACATCAAAGTCCTTACCTTTATTTTGTCCCATGGAATAAATCGCGTAAGACCGAGTCGCCACCGCCTGGGCCTTGATGGCTTCAATGGGCCATTTGTGCGAAATCTCATGATACAAAACCCCTTTGATGTATTGTTCCAAATCGACCACATTGATGATATTTAATTTTAAATCCGAAGTCGCCAATATGGTGACATGTCCACGGAAACGTCTTTTATTGACGGTGATGCTGGCATCCCGCGACGGTTCAATAGCTAGCCGGCGCGTTGAATAAATATTGCCGGCAAAAGAAATCCCTTCGCGCAGGGCTTTGACATCGGTAAAAATGGTCCGGTCCCCTTCCTGCAGGATACGGCCGCTTGACTCATCAAGCAATGTCCAGGCCCCCTGCACACTTAAAGCCGCGTGCGAAACATTTTTAACAACCAATACACGAATGTCCCGCTGTGATGAATCCAGAGAACGGGCCAAAGGCATGAGGCACAATGGAATCAATACAATTCCTGTGATCAAAACCAAAAAAAATGTGTGTTTTATTTTCGAAACCATATCCAGGATATTAATGAGAGGATTAAACTGACAAGCAAACAGGTCGTGAGAGGAAAATAGAAACTGAAGTTTTCTTTTTTAATCATGATATCGCCGGGAAGTTTTCCGGCATTGGGAATTTTTCCAACGAGCATTAAAACCAATCCAGCAATGATCACAACTACGCCAACAACAATCAGCATTTTTCCAAGTTCGCCCATCAGTTACCTTTACTTTTTTACAACAGGAAACAAATCCAGATGATGACGGCCCGATTGGGTTAATTCCCGCCCGCGGGCTGTCCGTTTTAGAAATCCGCTTTTAAGCAAATACGGCTCAACCACATCCACAATAGTATCGACCTCTTCATTTAAAGTCGCGGCCAAGGCTTCAACCCCGACGGGGCCTCCGCTGTAATGCGTCTTAATCACTTCAAGAATTTTACGGTCCAGCTCATCTAAGCCGGCGGTGTCAATCTTTAAACGCTCAAGCGCTTTAGTGGCCAACTCCGGCGTAATCCGGCTGTTATTGGCGTTGACTTGCGTATAGTCCCTGACCCTTCTTAACAAACGGTTGGCAATGCGCGGCGTTCCGCGGGAGCGCCGGGCAATCTCAAAGGCCGCGCCTTTTTCTAAATCAACACTAAGTTTTTTGGACGAATTTTCAATGATCCTGGCAAGATCATCCACCTGATAAAAATCAAGATGATAAAAAATACCGAACCGGTCCCTTAAAGGCGAGGCCAAAAGACCGCTGCGCGTTGTGGCTCCAATCAAGGTGAACGGTTTCAAATTAAAATTGATCGTCTTGGCATAAGGCCCTTTATCCACAATAAAATCAATCTTAAAATTCTCCATCGCGGGATATAAAAACTCTTCCACTGTTTTTGAAAGCCGGTGAATTTCATCAATGAATAAAATGTCACCCCGCTCGAGGTTTGTCAAAATACCAATGAAGTCACCGGCCCGTTCAATCGCCGGACCTGAGGTGATGGTAATCCGGGCATTCATTTCATTGGCAATGATGTTAGCCAGCGAGGTTTTTCCAAGCCCGGGCGGTCCGGAAAAAAGCATGTGCTCAATAGATTCTTGACGCTGTTTGGCCGCTGTCAAAGCGACCTTAAGATTTTCAACGAGTTCACTTTGTCCGACAAAATCAACAAGCCGCTCAGGCCGCAAGGAAAGACTGATAACCCTGTCTTCTTCTGTTTCCTGATTAAAAACTATGCGTTTGATATCATCGGTCATGATTTTCTTGGGGAGATTCATCCGGCGAAGGGTTCTGCGCCGGAGCTTGAGCGTTACTTAAAGGGACAGCGCCGCTAGCGGGCATTTCATTTAATTTATTACGCTGAATGACAATGTCATCAAACAAACGCCGCTGCACACAAATGATTTCCTTTAAACGGATTAACTCCAAGACCGCCATAAACATGACAACGACTTCGATCTTGCTTTGGGACTTGCTGAATAATTCGCCTAAGTTCATGTTGTCCTCTCCAACAAGGATATGAAGAATGGCGTGAATCTTTTGCTCGACGGTAAATTCCTCTTCAGTCACCTGATAGGTTGTTGTCTCAGGAACCTTTTTTAACGCCTGGGAAAGGGCATTGATCAAATCAAAAAGAGTGGCCTCAATCATGACCTCTTTCGCGTCTTCCTTAATATCATTGAGAGCCGCTTCATCCATGTTGCGTGGAAACAAATCCTGGCGATGGCCTTCTTTATCTTTAAGCTGTTCGGCTATTTCCTTAAACTTTTTGTATTCTTCAAGACGGCGGACCAATTCATCACGAGGATCTTCTTCCTCTTTTTCTTCCGCCAAAGGATCCGGAGGCAAAAGCATTTTGGATTTGATATGCATGAGCGTCGCGGCCATAACCAAAAAGTCGCCGACAACATTTAAATCGAGCGTTTTCATCGCGTCAATGTATTCGAGGTATTGCTCGGTAATCTCCGCGATGGGGATATCATAAATGTCGATGTCATTCTTTTTAATTAGATACAAAAGAAGATCCAGCGGCCCTTCAAACATTTCCAATCTGAGTTTGTACCCCATTAGAACACGACCTCTCTGACTTCAGCCATGGTTTTTTGGGCGATGGCTCTGGCCTTTTTAGCCCCTTCGTTGAGAATTTCTACAACTTTGTGTTTATTGCCTTCCAGAGCCCGTCTTTTGTCCTGTATAGGCTGTAATATTTTATTCAAATGATCCGCTAAAATGGCTTTGCATTCCGTACACCCTTTTTGAGCCTGCGTGCACCAGGTTCGAACATCGGGACATTGTTCAGCCGCGAATGTTGAGTAATAACTAAACACGTTGCACTCGTCGGGATGTCCGGGGTCAGTTTTTTTGATGCGTTTGGGATCGGTAATCATGCGCGACACTTTGGTCTTTAAGTCGGCCGCCGGATCAGAAAGATTAATGGCGTTTTGATAACTTTTACTCATCTTTCTTACGTCGGTTCCTAAAAGCCTCGGTGTTTTTGTTAAAATCGCTTCACAATCAGAGAAAACTTCTTTTTTATAAATAAAATTAAACCTGCGCCCAATTTCCCGGCACAATTCCAAATGCGGCAGTTGGTCCTCGCCGATGGGAACGGCTTTTGCTTTATAAAGTAAAATATCCGCGGCTTGTAAAACAGGATATCCCAAAAACGCATACGTCTGCAGATCACGGCTTGTTATTTCACGCAATTGTTCTTTATAGGTAGGGTTTCGCTCCAGCCATCCTAAAGGAGTTAAACAGGAAAGGATCATCTGCAGTTCCAGATGCTCGGGCACATGTGACTGGATAAAAAGAATGGATTTTTCAGGATCGATGCCGCAGGCGATCCAGTCAATCGCCATTTCAATGCTGTTTTCGGCAATGCCTTTACTTTGCTCGTACTCACCCATGAGGGCGTGCCAATCCACAACCCCAAAGATGCAGGAATTAGATTTTTGAAGTTCTATCCAATTATCCAAGGCGCCGACCCAATGCCCCAAATGGAGCTTTCCCGTCGGACGCATGGCGCTGAAAACAATTTTATTCATCACGTTAGATTGGAATAGTTGCTATCGTTAAGCATGCCGTTTGACAGGAATGCCTTTAAACAAACTATAATAATTTACGGGCGATTTCTTCCACTTCATAGGCTTCAATAACGTCGCCGACTTCGATGGCAGTAAAATTATTAATAGTAATCCCGCATTCAAATCCCTCGCCGACTTCCTTGACGTCATCTTTAAAACGTTTTAACGAACTGACATTTCCGGTAAACGCGATTTCGCCGTTTCGCATGATTTCGATAAGAGATTTGGATTTGACTTTCCCTTTTTGAACGTAACATCCGGCGACAATACCGGACTTGCTCAACTTCATCACCTGACGGATTTCCACGCGGCCCAAGAATTTACGTTTAATTTTGGGCGCCAACAAACCTTCCAAGGCCTGCCTTAAATCATTGACCGCATCATAAATAATCCGGTATTTGCGCACTTCCACGCCGGAAGTTTCCACTTCTTCCCTGGCCTTAGCATCAACGCTGATATTAAACGCAATGATGATCGCAGTAGAAGCCTTGGCTAAAAGAACGTCGGACATATTAACTTCACCGACACCCGCATGAATAAACCTAATCTTAACCTCATCGCTTGGAATTTTTAAAAGAGAATCACGCACCGCTTCCAACGAACCGTGCACATCCGCTTTAAGGATGACATTAAGTTCCTTCACCGTCCCTTTTTGGATATTGGTATACAAATCCTCGAGGGTAATACGGGTTTGCGAGCTCAAGCGCTGTTCTTTCAATTTTTCAGAACGGGTAAAAGCAATATCCCGCGCTTGTTTCTCTCCTTCGATGACATAAAACATCTCGCCAGAATCCGGCACTTCGGGAAGACCGAGGGCTTCAACCGGCTTGGAAGGCCCTGCTTCTTTTAAAGGCTTGCCTAAATCATCAAACATAGCCTTGATTTTTCCATAATACGGCCCGACGACCACATAATCACCTTCGCGAAGGACTCCGCCTTGAACGATTAATGTCGCAATGGTTCCCCTGCCACGGCTCAAATGAGACTCGACGACAATTCCGCTGGCTTTCTTGTCATAATTGGCTTTCAATTCCAAAATCTCCGCCTCAAGAAGGATCATGTCTAGCAGATTATCAATCCCTTCCCCGGTCACGGCAGAAACTCCGGCGACAATTGTTTTTCCTCCCCAATCTTCCGGCAGTAAATCATGATCAGCCAATTGTTTTTTGACGCGCTCAGGGTCAGCATTTTTACGGTCAATCTTATTGAGGGCAACAATGATTGGAACATTGGCGGCACGCGCGTGGTCAATGGCTTCTTGGGTCTGCGGCATGATTCCCTCGTCAGCGGCGACAACCAGAACAACCAAGTCTGTGATGTGCGCTCCACGGGCACGCATAGCGGTAAAGGCTTCGTGACCAGGCGTATCTAAAAACGTAATCGTTCCCTTAGGAAGCGTTACGGAATAAGCGCCAATGTGCTGCGTGATGCCGCCGTGCTCCCGGTCAGCCACTTTCGAACTGCGGATGCGGTCAAGCAGGGATGTTTTTCCATGGTCAACGTGTCCCATAAAAGTAACAACCGGCGCGCGGGATTTTAAAAGCTCGGGATTTTCTTCATCTTTTTGGTGATCCTGAACCAGCTGTTCCTCTTTGGTTTTAACTAAAATTAAATTAAAACCAAAATCCTGAGCCAACTTCCGGACGACGTCCTCACCCAGATTCTGATTAATGTTGGCAAAAATTCCAATCGACATTAACTGCTTTAGGATCGTATTGGTTTTCTGATTCAAACGCACGGAGAGTTCTTTGACAGATATCGGCACCTTGATTTCGACATCAACCAGCGGGCCTTCCTGGACGGGTACCACAGGCATCGCTAACGCGGAGCCATGTTCCACTTTATTTTCATGTCTGGATTGCATAGGGGCACCATGCGTTGACTCCGGGCCCATCGGTCGACGGCGTTTTTTCGCAAGCGGCTTTACGGTAATAAACGGCTCGGAACTTTTTGTAACCTTCTTTTTAATAGGAAAAATATTTAAAGCGGACGGAGGAACAACGGGTTCAGCAACAGGCGCTGGGGCAATAGGCTTAACTATTTCCGGCGCAACAACTACTTTCGCTACAACTGGAGCCGGAGGAACAACCGCTTTAGGCTTCTCTACTTCCGCGATTATCTCTTTTTTAATTTCTTTTACTTCTTTAGGTGCGGCAATTTTTTCCGGCAGCGCTTCTTGTTTGGAAATTTTCTCTTCGACCTTGGGCTTAGCTTTTGATTTGACGGATTTCTCAGAAGAATCATCTTCCTTCTTGGCTTTACCTTTTGCTTTTACTGTTTTGGCAGCTTTTTTAGCATCTTTTGCCGACGCGGCTGATTTTGATTTCTTTTTAACCGGCACGTCATCGTCTTCTAAAACCACCTTCTTAGAAGAGACAATCCCTTCTTTGGCAAACTCGTCCCTGAGCACAATCTCAACAACAGCATTGAGCTCCTGAGCCTCACCTTTGGCTTTGAACTTAAGAGTCTTAAGCTTTGCCAAAATTTTGGCCTCCGAAATTTTTAATTCAGTTGCTAAATCAGAAATTCGCATACAACGCCTTATCCTTTCACTCCAACTTGTTCGACGATCAAGCCTCTTCTTCCTCTGCATCGTCACGTGATTCATCATCTACCTGCGGCTGCTCTTTTTGTTCCGCCTGCACCTGTTCGCCTGATTTAGCCGGATTGTCTTCTGCGTCTTCAGCGGTTTGTTTGTCTTCCCACTGTTTAGCGGAATAAATATCCAGTTCCCATGCTACCAATTTACTGGCAAGCCTGACATTCTGCCCGTAACGCCCGATGGCCAATGACAATTGGTCATCTGCCACAATGATATTCACTTTTTGCTCGTCAGTGATGATCTGCATCTGAGAAATTTCAGCCGGAGATAACGCCGCCTGGATGTATTCCTTAATATCCGAAGAATACCGGACAATATCGATTTTCTCGCCGTGCAATTCAGAGACAATATTCTTGACGCGCGATCCCCGCATACCCACGCAAGCGCCGACGGAATCGATTTTATCATCCTTGGAATACACGGAAATTTTTGTACGCTCGCCTGGATCGCGGGCGATGGATTTGATTTCAATAATGCCCTCGTAAATCTCAGGCACTTCCAATTCAAACAATCGTCTGACAAAATTCGGATGAGCGCGGGATAAAATGATTTGAGGGCCTTTCATTTCTTTACGCACATCCAAAACAAAAGCGCGGATGCGGTCGCCCTGACGGAATTCTTCTTTTCCCGACTGTTCGCTCTTGGGAATAATGCCTTCGGCTTTTCCTAAATCAACAATGATGTTGCCGCGTTCAAAACGATAAATGCCGCCGTTGATGATTTGTCCGATGCGT
>JAHFGF010000061.1 GCA_023247595.1 Candidatus Omnitrophota bacterium | reverse complement strand
TGATCAAGTTTGTGTCCTTCGGAATAAATATCGTGTAGGTCGAGTTTGAGGTTCATAATCAAGTCACCTATATTAGGGAACAAGACACTACCAAAATTTTCTAAATATTTTTTGTGTCTTGTGTCCTTAAATTATTACTTACTAATCCGCCGCTGTTCTTCCTTCATGGCGTTGATGTCGGTCATGATTTCCCGGCGGCGGGTTTGAATTTCTTTAAGCCTTTGGCCGCATTCCTTGAGTATTTGCGGGTCACGCGCTTTGGTGATATCACTTAAAATGCGCGACTTCACATAAGTTTCGGTCTCCAGCTCCTGGTCTTCTTTTTCCAAGTTACGGATTAATTTTTTGATCTCTTCAAGCCGTTTGAGCGCCTGTTTGTGCTGGCGCTCCATTTCGGACATGGCCGAATTGCTTTCGCTTTCCTGCTTTTGTTTATGCGATTGACTCATGGCTTTGGCAGCCATCTTTAACTGATCGGCCTTGGCTTTGTCTGCCAAATCGATACCGGCTTTTCTCTCCAGAAAATAATTCAGGTCGCCGGGATACGTTTTAATTTGCCCGCCGTTGACTTCAACAATGTGATTGGCGATTTCTTTGATAAAAAACAAATCGTGGCTAATGAAACACAGCGTTCCTTCGTAAGATTTAAAACACCGCGTCAAAGCTTCCACACCGTCGATATCCAAATGGGTTGTGGGCTCATCGAGCAGAATAAAATTGGGCGGATTAATGAGCAGTTTCGCCAAAATCAACCGGCTTTTTTCGCCACCGGACAAAACAGAAACCGGTTTAAACACATCATCCCCGCGAAAATTAAAAATACCCAAAAGGGACCGCGCCTTGGATTGAGGAATACTGGTGGTTGTGGCCGTTAATAATTCTTCAAACACGGTTCGGTTTGGACTTAAGACATCCAGACGGGTTTGAGAAAAATAACCGGAGGTCACATTATGCCCCAATTTTCGAGATCCTGTGTCGGACGGAATGACATCGGCAAGCATTTTTAAAAGCGTTGATTTACCCGCCCCGTTAGGACCAACCAAACAGAGTTTTTGTCCACGGGTCAATTCAAAATCCAGATGCTCATAAATTTTTTTATCGCCGTATGATTTGGAAACATCTTTAAGAGACACCACCACATAGCCGCTGTCCTGCGTTTCTGGAAATTCAAAATCGCGGATGCTTACCTTATCTTCTGGGATCTCAATCTCATCTAATTTTTCGAGCATCCGCCTCTTATTGCGCACGGCGGAAGCCTTGTTGGGCTGGGCGTGAAAACGTTCGGCAAAACGCTCAAGCTGTTCGCGCTTTTTATCAACGACTTTCTTCTGGCGCTCAAGAGTTTTAAGGTTAATCTCCTTTTGCTCCTCATACTGCGTGTAATTACCTTTTACCTTAGTCATCTTCCCTGATTCAAGAATGATGGTGTAATTGGTGACATCATTAAGAAAAATCTTATCGTGAGAAATAATAACGAATGTGCCCTGGAATTTGGCCAAAAAATCCTTAAGCCACAGCGTCGCTTCCAAATCAAGATAGTTGGTCGGCTCATCGAGAAGCAAAATATCATACTGATACGTCAAAAGCTTTGCCAAAAGCGTACGCATCTGCCAGCCGCCGCTTAACTGCGAAACCGGTTTATAAATATCTTCCTCTTTAAAACCCAGACCAGTCAAAATCTTCTCGGCCTTATGTTCGATTTCATAAACGCCCATGTGTTCGAGCTCTTCTAAGACATCGCCGTAACGCGCGGAATCAGCTTTGTTAGCGTCTTCAAGCCGTTGTTTCTCATCGATAAGCTCGCGCATATGCGAGTCGCCCGAAACCATTTCCTGCATGACGGTATGTTTGGAATCAAAATGCGCTTCCTGGGCGAGATAACCCACTTTTAAATTTTTCTGGATATTGACTTCCCCTGAAGTCGGCTCCATCGTCCCTCGGACAATGGAAAACAAAGTTGATTTTCCAGCGCCGTTAGGCCCGGTTAAACCGATTTTTTCATTCGGAAAAATGCTTAAGGTAACTTCATCCAGAAGCATGCGCGCGTCGAAATTTTTTGAAACATTATTAAGAGTGATCATTTTTTGGTCTTCTGCTTTTTGAAAATGTTCGTTTGGAATGTTGTCCGGTTTTTCCACGGGAACTAAAACCCCGCGTTTGGTATTCATGCTCCGATTGTTTTTCGCGTGGACGCTTAACCGCCGGTGCTTTCATAATCCTTGCTTTAGGAGCCTGTACCTGTTGCGTAACTTTTTGTGGAGAACGAGACAACTTAAGCGCGGAAATCTCTGCCGGCAAAAGCGCACGCCATTGGCCCAATACCAAGTTTCCTAATTGAAGCGGCCCCTGGGCCATCCTTTTAAGATAACGCACGGAACAACCCACGGATTTCATCATCAAACGCACCTGCCGTTTACGGCCTTCATAGATGGTCATAAGAAATTCCGTTTGTCCGTTTTTTTCTTTCACATCTGAAATTTTCGCCGGCTGTGTCATTCCGCCTTCAATGTGAACGCCTCGTTCAAGCCTGAGTTTTTTCTCTAATAATAGCGTGCCGCCGATTTGGACCAGATATGTTTTATCAATAACAAATTGAGGGTGCGTGAGGCGAAACGTTAAATCGCCATCATTCGTCAATAATAGTAAACCTTCGGTATCTTTATCCAACCGGCCAACCGGAACCAGATGCTGCAGATGCTTAGGGAGCAAATCCATCACCGTGCGTTCGGCATGGACATCTTCTTTGGTCGTCACAAAACCAGCTGGTTTATGCAAGAGAACATAATCAAATTTTTTAGCCGCAATATGCCGGCCGTCAACCTCAATGCGGTCCTTTGAAGGGTCAACCGCGGTCGAAGGCTCCTTAACAATCACTCCATTAAGGGCAACGCGTCCGTCTTTAATAAAGACCATCGCATCCCGTCGGGAACAGACACCATTATGTGAAAGATAAACCTGAATACGCATAATTATTTATGAAGCCCCACTGGGGCGGAATCCTGAGAGAAGCCCACGGCCATGGCCGTGGGACGAATCGAAGGATCGACAAATTTCATTTAAGATTTTCGCTGCCGTAAAACTTCATACACCGCAAGCGCCGCTGAAATAGAGACATTCAAAGAATTAACTTGGCCTGTCATGGGGATCTGAATTTTTTCATCAGCATTTTTTTGCCAGAATTCACTCAGACCGTTTTGTTCACTTCCTAAAAGAATCGCGGACGAATTTTTGTAATCAGCTTTCCAATACGATTGGACCGCGTCCGGTAATGTCGCAATAACTTTGACTTTGTTGGTACGCAGGAAATCCAAAGCCTCCTGATTGGAGCAAACCGCAACCGGAACCGTAAAAATAGCCCCTAAACTGGCCCGGATGACATTGGGATTATACACATCTGTTCGCGCGTCGCAAACAATTAATCCATCCACGCCCGCGGCGTCGCATGTCCTTAAAATCGCTCCTAAATTGCCCGGCTTCTCCACGGACTCAACAATGACCAATAATGAACGGTTGGTGAGTTTTAAATTTTTTAAATGCCGCTTCGGTGTCTGCGCAACAGCCACCACGCCATCAAGCCTATCGCCAAACGATAATTTTTCAAAGACAGGTTCGGATACTTCTAAAACCTTAAGAGCTTTCGCAACAAATTTTTTATCCAGCGCATTCAACGTTTGCGCGTCCATCCGTTTGGGACAAAGGAATACTCTTTCAATCGTTATTCCCGCCTCCAGTGCCAGCTTGAGCTCGCTTATGCCGTCTATCAAAGTCAATCCTTGGGCATCTCTTCCTTTGCGGTCACGCAAAGCAATCGCGTCTTTAATGCCTTCGTTCTTCACGCTTGTAATTTTTTCATATGCCATTTTTTAAAGCCTCATAGACATGCGAATTTAATGAGAATGATTTGGTTTCCCAGGAATGAATCAATTCATCTTTACATTTCGGCCACAAGGCCGCGTAAGTATCCCAACCCATGCGAGGCCCCTGCCGGGCGACCCACGGTGAATTTGGATAATAGCTGAACAATCCGTCGGGAAAGGCGCTATTTTTAACCGCTTTGTAGGTCCAGTAATTCCAGTGAAAACCCAATTCATTAAAACATTCCAAAAGATCTTTGAGATAGGTGTCTTCACCAAAGAGACCTTGACGATAATTAACGCCAAACTCCCCCACATGAATCGGCCGGCTGAATTTCCGTGACCACCGCGCATATTGCTCCAGCCTTTTTTTCATATGCGGTTTATGCCAAATCGTTAATTTGGATTTAAGCGGATATTTCAAAAACGGAACAAAATTAAATGTCAACTCAAGCGGTTCATAATAATGAATGCTGACAACCATATTGTCATCCTGAATAGGTTCCAAACACTTCACATCCTGCGCCCAGCGGTTGCCTTCAACAAAAAGGATATGATTGCGGTCGACCTTACGGATAACGGAAACAAGCTGCTGATAAAACGCCGTTAATTGCTTTTCATCTGAAGCAACAGATTCATTGAGCAAATCATACCCAAGGACCGCCGGATTGTCCTTGTAGCGGTCGGCCAAAAATTCCCATAAGGCATAGACGCGTTTTTGATTGGCGGTTGTACTCCAGAGATCCGCCTGTCCGTTACTGTCGGAATGCCAGTCATGATTTTGCGCGCCGGGCGCGGCATGCAAATCCAAGATTATGCCGAGCTTATATTTCTTGCCCCATTCTAAAACACGATCCAAATAAGCCACACCCGCGGGATCATACTGATATGGTTTTCTTTCAATCAAGGCATGATGAAAAGGAACCCGCACCGAATTAAAACCAGATTTGGCAATCAAACGAAAATCATCTTCCCGAATGAACGTCTCATGAAAATGCTTTTCAAACTCTTCAAGCGCTTTTTCCCCCAGCACTTTAACAAAATCTTTTTTAAATTTCGAAACCGCCAGATTAGGCGCGTGAAGGATATATCCTTCCATCATGAGCCATCCGCCGAAATTCACCCCGCGCATAAAAACCGGAAGCCCAGCTGGTGAAATGATGTTATTTTTTTCAACCCGAAAGAATTGGCTCATAACCAACCTTTGCGCTTTAAAAAGCCTTCAACACATCCCTCAAATTGATCACGGCAGTCAATATGCGCGTCGCTGTGTCCGCCGGTTAATTCCACAAATTCCTTAGGCTCAGGAGCCGCATCAAATAATATCCGGCCCAGCCGAAAAGGAACCACTGGATCTTCCCTGCTGTGCATAAAGAGTTTTGGAATAATTAGACTTTTAATCTTTTGCTTAGAATCAAACTTAACGCTCATTAAAAAAGTCGGAAGAATCGGATACAAAACCCGGCCCATCTCGGGTGCCGAAGGAAAAGAGGAATCGATAATCAGCCCAGCCACATCGCGCTGGGTGGCGACGTCAATCGCAACGGCTCCGCCTAAAGACCCGCCGTAAATAACAATAGGCAGATGTCCGATATCTTTACGGCTTTTGAGAAAATCAAACGCAGCACGTCCGTCTAAATACACACCCTTTTCCGAGGGACTTCCTTGACTGCGTCCATATCCGCGGTAATCAATAATTAATACATTAACTCCCAGTTCATGAAAAAACTTGATCGTCATCAGGCGATCGCTGATGTTTCCAGCGTTGCCGTGAAAATGAAGCAATGTGCTTTTAGCTTGAGGCTGAATAATCAGCCATCCATTAATTCTGACACCATCTTGAGCGGTGATATAAACATCTTCAAAGGAAATCTTCATGCGGTCTGGCGTGACTTCAATGATCCTGGAGGGATAAAAAATGCTGGTCAATTCCAAGTATCGGACCAGCGCATAAAGAAATGTAAATCCAATGATGAGGGTCAAAAATAATTTCATAGATACTACGATTCTGAGGATTCCCGACGCTGGGGAGCCAACGACAGCATAAGGCGGATGCCCTTGAGGATTTCCTGGACGGAGCATGGTTTGACCAAATAATGATCCGCCTGTAATTCTATGCCGCGCTCCATGTCTTTGACATCGCCCAGGGCGGATACGATGATAACCGGCACCCATTTGTCATTCGGCGGGGTCTGCCGTAAATTTTTTAAAACTTCAAATCCATCCATTTTGGGCATGGTCAGATCTAAAACCAGGATATCCGGAGATTCAGACTTAACTTTCTCCCAAGCTGCTTCCCCATCGGCGGCGGTGACAACGTCAAATCCGGCGTCATTGATTTTTTTAGCCATAACTTCCAAAATATCAACTTCGTCATCGGCAATTAGAATTTTAATTTTTTCCATAAATTTACCTGGCTGAAGAATAATTTTTTAAATCGTACTGAATTTCTTTGGACGGAATATTTATTTTATCGATTTTAACCTTGGCCTTAGTAAAAAACTGCAGGGCCAGCGTGTCATGATAATCGGAAAAAACAATAACGCGTTTAATCCCCGCGGTAATTAACGCCTTGGCGCAGGTCGTGCAGGGCATGTTCGTGATATAAGCGCTCGCCTCTTCAACCGCATGACCGCGTCGGGCAGCCTGGATTAACGCGTTCATCTCCGCGTGGACGGTGCGCACGCAATGATTATCCACAATCAGGCAGCCGACTTGATCGCAGTGTTCATCACCGGGAATTGAACCATTATAACCGGTTGTGATCACGTTCTTATCTTTCACCAATACACAGCCGCAATGCATGCGCGGACAGGTGGCGCGTTCGGACGCCAGCATAGCCAACTTTAAAAAATACTCATCCCATTCCGGTCTTTTCATTATTTTTCATCCTTTGTTCAAATAAGGCCTGTATCTTAGCAAAATTTTGTAAAAATGAAAATCTTTAAGCTTATTTACCCTCGCTGTTAAAAAACAGGCTTCCAAAGAATATCTTTAACCTTTTTTTGTTTATTTAGAAACCTGGCCAATACAAACAAATAATCTGAAAGACGGTTTAGATAGACGATCATGATGGGATCCACACGATCTTTAAGCGACAGCGCAACCACCGTCCGCTCGGCCCTGCGGCAAACGCAACGCGCCACATGGCAATAGGACGCGGCAAGCGATCCTCCCGGCAAAATAAAGGACGTCAAGGCCGGCATTTTTTCAGTCATGCGATCGATTTCCTGTTCCAGCAAAAGAACATCGTCCGATTTTAATTGCGGCAACTTCATTGTGCTGACACGCTGGTCTTTGGCCAATTGTGATCCAATAATAAAAAGCCTGTCCTGAACTATGCCGACAACCTTTCTAATATTATTCCGTTTCGGTATCCCGTGCACGACCAACCCCAAGTAGGAATTTAACTCATCAACCATTCCATAAGATTCAATACGCAATTCGCTTTTAAGAACCTTGGTTCCTCCAATCAACGAGGTCCAACCCTTATCCCCTTTTTTAGTATAAATCTTCATTTCTCCCTCCGAAACATGTCAGCCATAAGCCCTAAACCTTTTTGAAAATCTTTCTCATCCGGCAGTAAACTTAAAACAAGATTACCTTCTTCGGGAAAATCAAAAAAATATCCAGGATGGACCAATACATGTTTGCGAACTAATAAATCCAAAATCCAGTCTTCTTCATCTTTAATTATGGATGAATGAACAACCGCATACCATCCGCCCCTGCTTTCAAAAAAAGTCAACTTATGAACACACGCGAATTCTTTTACAGCTTTATGATTTTTTCTAAGGCGGTTTAAAATCGCTGTTTGAAGAAGACCGCGGGCCTGAAACCACAAAGGCAAAGCATTTTGAACCGGTGTATTGACGGACAAAAATGTGTCAGCAATCATATCGAGCCGTTTGAGCGCTTCACCCGCCGCATCTTGCGGGCCTTGAACTAAAATCCATGAGAGCTTCATCTGCGGCAGCCCAAGGATTTTAGAAATACCATTAAGCACAAACGTCGGGACTTTTGCATTTCTAGAAAAACTAACTCCCTGTTTATCCGCCGGATTCAAACGGTAATCAAAGAACACTTCGTCACTAATAATCGCCAAATTATGGCGCAGGCAAATCCGGTTAAGCTCATCCATTTCTTCTTGGGTGATATAAGAACCTGTGGGATTATTCGGATTAACCAAAATGACCGCCCGCGTATCCGTATCGATCATCTTTTCCAAGGCTTCAAAATCAATCTGCCATCTGCCTTGAACGTAATTCAAAGGATAAAAATCATAAACAGCGTCAGATAATTCAATCAGATATTGAAACAAAGGATAACTTGGCCGCGCGATAAGCACCTTCTCACCGGGATTCAGAAGCAGTTTAAAAAGAAACGTGTATCCTTCCGACGTGCTGGATGTCAGGACAACGGATTCCGGATCAACAGCAACTCCATTTGATGCATAATAATCACAAACCGCCTGACGGGCATGGCGCATGCCTTTGGATTCCGGCAGGTAACAAAGGTTGGCGGAATTTGAAAGGCCTTTTAAAATGTTGTCCGGATAAGAAAATCCGCAGCGCGTTGGGTTGGATTCGGTTAAATCAATGACGTCTGTGTTGGCCGCGCGCAATTCGTCTAACGCCATATTCATACGGTTGGCGCTTAACTCCCAGTTGGTGCGGTTTGAAAATTTCATAGTCGACAAATGTTCCATTGTATTAATTAATCACGGCAAGATACTTACTAAAACTCAAACTTCGGGATTTTGATCGCGTGACAGGCGGGCCAATTCACTTTCCACTTTTTTTAACTTTAAAACCGCATTATCATAATCAGACTTAGCAACCCACTGGATATCTTCTTTTTGCTTTTTAAGTTCCGCGTTCACGCGTCTTAACTCTCTGAGCTCTTTATTGGCCGCGTCCGATTCTTTCTCGATGGCCATAACCTTAACGGTAAAC
>JAHFGF010000230.1 GCA_023247595.1 Candidatus Omnitrophota bacterium | reverse complement strand
TTCATCGTTCTCTTGAGGCGAAAAAACAGATGCTATAAAATGCGGCTTTACTGCAATTTGTTCAGGAGAGATTCCACCCTCGATATATTTTTGACGGGTAAAATGAGTTGGGGCAATATAAAGATCCACGTCGTCGTGCCATGTTTGCCTTTTTTGATGATGCATCAGGGAATCGGCCATCACCGCTGTCATAACGTAAGAGCGTCGGAAACAACGGTGTTTGATTCCCTCACCAAGCCCTTTATGCAGACAGTCTTCGCAAACTTTGCCATTACGGAAAAAAAGCGCGTTCGAACACATCATCCGGAAATTATGCAGCGTTTGAACGACCGGGACGCCTTCATCACGGCAGGCCTGATAAACAGCCGGCGTCATCATGTAAAAAATATTGTGGAAATGCGCGACGTCGGGACGATGTTTTTGAAGAAACTGACGGAAATCGGCATAAGAATCGCGGTTAAATTTGAAACTTAAAAGCTGCCAGCCTCGGCTCACCAGAGAATTGCCGGCTAATTCATTATTATTTCGCTCATACCGGAGGACCTGCTCGCCGCGGTCCGTTAACATTTTTGCCTCCGCGTTGACGACCGCGTCTTCCCCGCCCGGCATCTGATAAAAATTATGTCCGATGAGAATTTTCATGAGGTTTTTTCAATGACTGCTGACGTTTGAATGCCAGCGTGAGACCGTATAACGTCCACAAGGGAATGGCCGAATAAGGAAGTTCAAAAATCAAAAGGAAATTGGCAGCGACAAGCCAGCTTAAAAGGACGGCGCAAAGTAAAATGCCGTCGATCGATTTCTTTTTTATAAAAAATATAACCATTTTGACAAAAACCATCCAAATGACGATAATAAAACAAAAACCAAAAATTCCCGCCCGGTAGATCATATTTAAATAAGAATTGTGGGGGGCGACCCAACCGTCCCGGCCCCACTCAGACTGAGCCCATTGCAAAATTTCAAGACTGATGGAACGAAAAGGCCTGCCGAAATCGAACCCCACAAGCGGCTTATAGGTGTAGATGTCAACGCACATATCGCGCCATATAAACAGCCGAAAAACCGCGTTCCAATAATCCGAAGAACTGATGCGATCATTTTTCGGCGGGTGCCATGTAAGAAGATCTTGATTTTTTTCAGCCATTCCAGGCGAAGGTTGATGAAGAACCTGCGTTTGTTGGCGTGAAAGAACATCGGCCTGTTGTTCGCTCACCAAGACAACTTGATCTGAAAACACCGGAGGATCTTGTTTTGTCTGGGAAGTGTCGCCCTGCGGATTATATAAACGGTATTTAACACGTGCGGGCATGGCAAAATCACTTTTTTGAGCTTGAACAAAAGCGTCCCTCTGCTGAAATATCTCTATAAAACTTCCAAAACGTAGAATGGACTCCGCCCTGGTCCTTGAAAAACCAAAAAGCCATACGCTCAAACCGAGAATCAACAACAAAATCGCTGTCCATTTAACAGCCGGACGCTTGGGAATAAAAATGGTCGAGACACACAAAAAAAATATAATGGCAATAAAATTGCCTAAAATCATCATGCGCGGTGCGTAAATAAAGTTTTTATACGGCGCGGTAAGAAGAATCAAAGCAGCCATCACAAGACCCAAACGCCAGTTCGGAATATTTCTAGCTGTGATCAAACCCAATACAAGGGTTCCGAGAAACCATTGAGTGCCACACATACCGGCGGCACTGATCGACCATAAAACGATAAAAATAAAATAAATCAGTGGCGGACTAAAGTACTCCAAACGAAAGGCATAATAACTGATAATAGCAAAGGCAAAGTAATAAAAAAGTGCAGCATCCCGCAAGGCCAACGGCCCCCAATGCACATATCCAACAGCAGCCTTGATCATGATAAAACAAAAACATATCACAATAATCGAATGCCAATGATTCCAACGGACGCGCTGCAAACCAAATTTGATCAATAAAAGACAACCGCAAAAAATCAAAATAAATTCACCAATAAAAATCGGATAACTTAAAGATGGCAGCCTTACCGCGATCTCAGCAAATTCACGCATCTCGACGACATACAGCAGCGAAAAAACAAGCACCGCCGTCAAAAGGACATAATCAATGACTTTGATCCACAACTTATGCCGTAATGATATCGTGTTTCTATTTCGATCCATTGCGTAAAATTTTCTTTGTTAACACGTTGCGTAATAACGGCCGGGCACAGCCGTACAAAACCAAAAGCGCCCACGTTTTTAAATTCCAGGGGTAAAGATCAACCGCTGTTTTGAATTCCTCTTTTAGGCGCAGCGGATTGTCTTTAATCAAATAACACTCTGCGAAACGCAAATGAAGAAAGGACAAAACTCGGCGGCGTTCAATGGCAGATGCCTGAGGATGACGCTTAAAATAATTCTCGACGACCTTCTCTTCTTCCTGCCGGGCCAAATCAAGTTTATTTAAAATATAATTATCCGATACGCGGTAGCGCGTCAGCGGCATGTTGATATATCCTGCCTGAAAATGTTCTGCGAGCCGCAGCCACATGTCCCAGTCGGCCGGCGTAAAAATAGATTCATCGAAAAGGCCGACTTTCTCAAAACATGAACGCCGTACCATGACGGTTGAATTGCAGATGTGATTACCCAGAATCAATTGACCGGCAATGGAACCCTGCCGACGGCTTTTGGGATGAGAATAATATCCGACGGTGCGGCCTTCACGGTCGATAAAATGAGCGGCGGTGTGAATAAAGCCAATACCAGGATGTCTCTGAAAA
>JAHFGF010000229.1 GCA_023247595.1 Candidatus Omnitrophota bacterium | reverse complement strand
AAGTTGTTTATATTTGAGCGCCACTTCTTGGGCACAGAGATTCGTATCTGTGGTCAGCACCCATTTGCCGTCATAGCGTGCGTCGTCGGCCACTTTTTTATCGTCGATCAATAGTGTCCGGTTAACTTTTAATGAAAATTTATAACTTACGCCGTGTGAGGGTTTTTCCGCTAAATATTTGAATAAAGAATAAGAAAGAGCACGGCCCAGTGGTAAAGTGTAAATATTGAGAATAAACACTAAAAACCACAAGGAGGGGCCAATGCTCTTGATAGATTTTATCATAACGGTATTTTGTTGGATAGACGATATGTTTAAAAAAATCACCCAAGGAAAAAAGGTACGCGAGCGAGGGCCGGAACCAAAATTGAATGATTCAGAAGTGATGACGATGGAAGTTGTAGGAGAATTCTTAGGCATAGACACGGACAAAGGGATTCATAATTATTTCAAACGACATTGGAAAGAATTGTTTCCCCAGATAGGAGATCGCAGTGCATTTTTGCGGCAATCGGCGAATCTGTGGGCCTATAAACAACAGTTGCATGAGATGTGCGTTGAACAATTGGTATCGGTGGGACATGGAGTGAGAATTGTGGATGGATTTCCCATGCCGGTGTGTAATTTCAGACGGGCGCACTTTTCGAAGATTTTCCGTCCAGAAGCAGACTATGGATACTGTGCGGCGAAGAATCAAAATTATTATGGTTTCAAAGGGCATTTGTTGATTGATGAAAACGGAGTCATCGTGGATATAGTGGTTAGCGCAGCGAACCAGGATGAACGAGAAGCGGTGTTTGATATGCGAAAATCTATTGTGCAACATCTTTTGGGCGATAAGGGTTATATGATGAATGCGTTAAGAAAACAAGAATTGTTGCAAGAAGAAATTGTTTTGCACACACCGCTGCGATCAAACATGACGGATTTAAGAGACCCCCAAAAAGTCAAGAGAATCAATAGAGTTCGTCGATTAATCGAAACCGTGATCGGCCAATTGAGCGAACGGTTTCATGCTGAAAAAGTTCGGGCCAGAGATTTATGGCATTTGACCAGCCGTATCGTCAGAAAAGTATTGGCGCACAATTTATGTCAATTTTTTGCCCGATCTTTTGGCATCGGCAATTTAAAATTTGACCGGTTAATTTCTGGGTAGAAAAACCCTCACATCGCGTTAATTAATAATATATACTTTAATGGAACACTGGGAAAAAGAAAAACCGTTAACCGATGAAGAACCGAACGATGGGATGAATAAGTCTATTGCTCCTCAAAGGCTTCGAGCCTATATTGCGAAACAGACCCAGCCCATCTTGATGGAAAAGCTAAATAGTGCCATCGTCTTTTTGAAAAGACTAATAATGGAGAAAGCTCAACCCATCATTGGTTCGGTTCAGACATCCAAATCCAGGGAGGTTCCAATGAAGACACAGGTTAAGAATTACATCGGCATTGACATCGCATCCGAGACTTTGACAGCGACGATTTTTCATTCGCCGGAGGAAGCCAAAATGACGAAGGAGTCGATTGCCAACACAATCGAAGGATTTCAAATGCTGCGCGATTGGTTTAAATCCCAAAATATTTTCTGGGACAATACGATCATCTGTATGGAAGCCACCGGGGTTTACGGCGAGGCGATCACGCATTATTTAGTCTCGCAGAATTTTTCGGTGGCGGTGGAACCTCCGTTGAAAGTCAAACGGGCGTTTTATCCTCACGGCCATAAGAATGATCGAGTCGACAGCGTTCAGATCGCAGAGTATGCCTATCGTTTTTTTGATCAATTACGATTCTGGCGGCCTCTCGACGAGAATATCGAAAGATTAAAACATTTTCTTTCCCTGCGCGAAGGACTCGTAAAGCAATCGGTGGCCATTCAAAATTCTTTGAAGGCTTATCAAAACCACGTCCTCCAAGACCCATCGCTCATGGAAATCCAGCAAAAGAATTTATCTCAAATCAAAGAACACATCGCCTCCGTTGATGGCCACATCAAAGGTCTCATCAACCAAAATCCTTCCCTCCACCAATTATCCGTCTTCTTAGTCAGTCTTTGCGGCGTCGGCGTTTTATTGTCCGCCTACATGCTGGTCATGACCAATGGATTCCAAAATATTTCTCATTACAAACAGTTTGCCGCCTTCCTGGGCATCTGTCCTCTGGAATTTAAAAGCGGCAAATCCATTAACAAACAATCTCATTGCCGGCCATTCGGTCCCAATTACGCCAAGAAACTTTTTCATCTGGCCGCCAGATCCGTTGCCACCCATCATCCGGAATTTAGAAAATATTACCTTCGCAAAATTGAAGAAGGGAAAAGCAAATCCCTCGTCTTAAATAATATTGCCAACAAACTCGTAAAAATCAGTTTTGCTTTAGTCAGAGACCGGCAAAGTTATATTAAGGGTTATCGCTCTATCAGCCCTTTAGTCTTACAAAACGCTTGACAAAGTCATAGTGTTCGCAATGACACAGAAATTAATGTTACAACGAACTAGATCAATTGCGTCGATATTTCGTCCAAAACCAGCCGCCCTTTCGCGGTCGCTTTCAGATAATCGTTTTCCCGACGAAGAAAACCTCCCGCGGTAAGCGCGTGGATTTTTTCTTCAACCTCTGGGCTGAACTGCTCGGCCCACTGCTGTTTTATTTCCGGGATATTCACTCCTTGATTCATTCTTAAACCAAAAAGAAGTATTTCCATAAATCTCTGCCGGGCGGATAGTTTTTCTTCGCCTTCCGCTGGATTTTGATGATCTTGG
>JAHFGF010000060.1 GCA_023247595.1 Candidatus Omnitrophota bacterium | reverse complement strand
AAGACGGGTTGAAATTAATTGGGATTTCCAGCTGGCTTTGTTATTTTCTGGATTTTTCATTTCGAAAAATTGTTCTGATTCATTCGATGGTGTTTGAACCAAAGAGCAGGGAGCAAATGCTCAAGGAAGTCCGGTGGAATTATCAGTTCGGACATAATTAATTAAAGAATATTTTTATAGCCCCCGAAAGATGAAATTATTTCGGGGGCTTTTTTTGGTTTTTCGGACAATTGAAGTCGGGCATCTTTTCAATTGCTCAAATCCTCTCTAAGGATATAATGATTCTGCTCTTCGGGAGTTTGGGTTTGCAAGCAGGGTGTATTTTTTGGCGAAAGCACTTTTTGATAATGTTAAAGACGGAGGTAGAAATGTCGAATGTGTATGATATCCTCAAGAAAAAAGACGGTGCGATTTGGTCGGTCAATCCGCAAAGTACGGTCAAGGAAACGCTCAAGCTGATGGCTGATAAAAATGTCGGAGCGGTTCTGGTACTGGAAAATCATATGATTGCCGGGATTTTTTCAGAAAGAGATTTTGCCCGTAACGCGGCGGCCCGCAGCATCAGCCCTGATGCCATTGCGGTCAAAGACTTGATGACAATACAGATTATATCCGTTGCGCCTTCCCAGACCACGGAAGAGTGCATGGCGCTGATGACCTCCAAACGTATCCGCCATCTTCCGGTGGTTGAAAATGAAAAATTGGTTGGATTGATCAGTATTGGTGATGTGGTCAAGCAGGTTATCGAAGATCATAAATTTTCAATTCAGCAATTAGAGCGATACGTGGCTGGAGAAATTTAATTATTTCGGAGTTATTGTTTTATGTAAAAAAACCGCAAGCTGGTTTAACGGCTTGTGGTTTTTTTGTTGCCGCGCAGATAGTGTTCGATCTGAATGGATAAAAGTACTGCGTGAGTAATAGGCGCGAGGTTTTCTTTGATCTTTTTTAATTAAAATATTGACAAGAGTGAGTATAATCGTATAATCGCATGTGATTAATATGATAAGTAAAACAAGCACACAAGTTATCAACGCGTTGGTGGAATTGGCCCGGCTTCCGGAAGGACAGTATGAAGGGGTCAAGTCTATTGCCAAAAAAATTAAAGCGCCCCAGAATTATTTGGGAAAAATGCTGCAGTATTTGTGCATGCACAAGATTGTGGTTTCACAAAAAGGTTTAGGCGGCGGATTTCGGCTGGGCAAGAATCCCAAAGAAATATCTCTTTATTCTATTGTGGAGCCTATTGAAAATGTCAGCTTTTGGTCCGAATGCGCGCTTGGTTTGAAAAAATGTTCCGATGTCAATCCTTGCGCCGTCCATAATCGGTGGAAGGTTGTCCGAAATGCCTATTACAGTTTTTTGCGGACGATTTATATCTCTGATTTAGTTTGAGAAAACATAAATCCTTTTTTTTTGTGTTTATATCGCATAATAGCATGCGCATATACTAATTAGATGGAGGGGTTATGGGGAGAGTGCAGAAAGTTAATCTTTTGTTTAAGTTCCAATGGGTACTGTTTTTGTTGCTTGTCGGCAGTATATCAATGGCCTTCATAATAGTGAATGGATCTTAATGAGGAGGATTTATGATTCAGCCGTTTAAATATGTATACGGTCCGGTACAGTCATGGCGTTTGGGACGATCATTGGGGGTCGATCCGCTGTCCGGCGTAAGTAAAACTTGTAATATGGATTGTGTTTATTGTCAACTCGGGAAAACTGTTGATTTATCGCTTGAACGCAAGGAATTCGTAAAAGTCGCGGATTTGATTCAGGAAATTGACCGTATGCCCGAGTTTTTTATTGATTACATTACTTTCTCAGGGCGGGGAGAACCTACGCTTGCTAAAAATTTGGGAGAAATGATTAGGGCCATTAAAAGCACGCGCAGGGAAAAAGTGGCTGTGATAACAAACTCAACTTTATTGTACCGGAAAGACGTTCAGGATGACCTGATGGCCGCTGATTTTGTTTTGATCAAGCTGGACGCTGTTGATCAGAATAGTCTCAATCTTATCGATGGCGTTTCCAATATGGATTATGAACAGCTCATGCGGGGCGTTTTTGCTTTCCGCAGCCGCTTTCGAGGAAAATTTGCGCTGCAAATTATGCTTCTTGAAGAGAATTTTGAGCAATTGGATCGTTTGGGGACTTTGGCATTTTTTTTAAATCCCGATGAGGTGCAGTTAAACACTCCGATTCGTCCTTGCGCCGTTTCGCCGTTATCCAAAGAAAAAATTATCAAGGCCAAGAAGTTTTTTAAAAATGTCCCGGTTATCAGTTGTTACGATGTGCCTGCAACAGTAGCCGTACCATTAGACGAACAGGCAACGACCAAACGACACGGGAATTATCGTAAAAGCCGTTATATCTATTAAGGAAAGGAATCCTATGCCGGCTGGTTCGATCAGTGTTCTACTATTTTTGTTCATTCAAACTTTTTGGGCGGGAAATGCTCACGCAGGAATCTGGTATCTGCCTTTTCCCGAAGACATTTCAACCAATGGCCATCTCATTGATAACACTATTCGTTATATTGATACGGTTTTAACCATATTTTTTTCGGCCGTTGTTTTGGCTTTGATTTACTTTATTGTTTTTTATCGCAATCGGCCTGGACATAAAGCGGTTTATGAGACGGGAAACAGCAAAAAACATATCCTAATCACGCTGTGTCTGGGGCTTTTGGTTTTTTGTTCAATCGATGCGGTGGTTGAACATATGTCGTTTCGAGACTTGAAAGAGACGTTTTGGAACTTCCCACAGGGAAAGGATGTTTTGAAAATTGAAGTGATGCCTCAGCAATTTGCGTGGAATTTCCGTTATGCCGGTTCCGATGGGGTATTTGCGACCGACGATGATATTGTTGCCCCTATCGGTCAGCTTCATGTCCCGGTTGATACGCCGGTTGTTTTGCAGATGTCGGCCTTTGACGTAGTACACGCGTTTTATGTCCCTGAACTTCGTCTCAAACAAGATGCGGTTCCTGGAATGGTAACGACATTTTGGTTTCAGGCGGTCAAACAAGGTAAGTTTGAAATTGCCTGTTCGGCTTTGTGCGGAAACGGGCATTATAAAATGCACGGCAATTTAACGATTGAATCCAGGGAAGATTTTAACAAATGGCTGTCTCAACAGGGGGCGGAAGCTTCTTCTGATGATGTGTGGGGTGAGGCAGCCAGTACGACCGGCGGGCTTCCAACCAACTGGGGCTGGCCATGGCAAGCGAAAAGTTAAGGAGATTATAAATATGTCCGGGAATAATCCATCTTTTTTGAAAAAATATATTTTTTCGACGGATCATAAGATGATCGGTAAACAATTTTTATTGTTGGGCATATTTTTTCTGTTTTGGGGAGGGTTGCAGGCGATGCTTCTTCGATGGCAGATTGCCTATCCTGAAACCGAAATCCCTATTTTTGGTAAACTGCTTTTTCCGGAGAATAACGGAATATTAACGCCCGACACATATAATCAGGTTTTAACCATGCACGGAACCGTCATGATTTTTTGGGCGGTGACTCCGATTTTAACCGGGGCATTCGGAAATTTTCTCATTCCGTTATTAATCGGGGCCCGCGACATGGCTTTTCCGGTTCTGAATTTGTTGTCATTTTGGATTTTCTTTTTGTCAGGAATTGTTTTGCTGTTTTCCCATTATGGACCAGGAGGTTCGGCCGCATCGGGTTGGACAGCTTATCCGCCGTTAAGCACACCCGTCGGTGGTATCGCCGGCTGGGGGCAGGCATTTTGGGCATTGTCTTTAATATTGATGGGAACAGCCGTTATCATGGGAGCTGTCAATTACATTACGACCGTCATCCGGTTGAGGGCCAAAGGTATGACCTATATGCGTATGCCTTTGACCGTCTGGGGGCTTTGGCTATCAGCGATTTTAAATGCTATTTTCGTTCCGATCATTGCTGCCGGCTTAATTTTTTTATTATTGGACAATGTTATGGGAACGCAATTTTTTGTCGCCGGAGCGAAGGCAACGGTTAAAGGCGGAGATCCGTTATTGTATCAGCATGTGTTCTGGCTGTTCGGACATCCGGAAGTTTATATTTTGATTCTTCCTGTTTGGGGTGTCGTTTCTGATTTATTGTCGGTATTTTCGCGCAAACCGGCATTCGGTTACCGAGTGACGGTTATTTGTATGATTGTTGTCACGGTCTTAAGCGGATTGGTCTGGGGCCATCACATGTATGTGGCAGGGATGAGTCCTTTGCTTGGCAAATCCTTTATGTTTTTAACCCTTTTGATTAGTATCCCGACGTCCATTTTTTTCTTGAATTGGCTGGGAACGATGTGGAAAGGGTCTCTGCGTTTTGAAACGCCCATGCTGTTTGCCATGTCGGTAGTTTTTGTTTTTGGTCTGGGAGGTTTGACCGGCCTATACATGGGTGTTATCACATCCGACATGTATCTGCATGATTCCATGTTTCTTGTCGGGCATTTTCACTATACGCTCGCCGCCAGCGTTTTGATGTCTTCGTTGGGCGCTATTTATTTTTGGTTTCCTAAAATGTTCGGCCGTCAAATGAACGCCTTCTGGGGGAAAATTCATTTTTGGGGAACGTTTCTGTCGCTTAATTATGTGTTCTTCAATATGCTTGTCGTCGGATACGCCGGCCAGCATCGGCGCCTTTATGACCCCAGCGCGTATGATTTTATCAAACCGCTTATGCCGTTAAACCAATGCATTTCGATTGCCGCGTTTATTCTCGGGGCGGCGCAATTGATATTCTTAATCAATTTTGTTTATTCGTTTTATTTCGGCCGAAAGGCGCCGCGTAATCCGTGGGAAGCGGCAACTTTGGAATGGACTCTGGATCATCCTATCGCGCATGGCAATTTCGAACAAGAGCCGGTTGTCCAATGCGGTCCGCATGAATACAGTCATCCCAATATTAAGGGCAAAGACTGGGCGTCTCAGATCGAAGGAGTTTCCTGATGCAGGAAGTTTCTGCCTTTGAAACCCGTGAACGCAATACCTTTTCCGTCGGAATTTTGATCGGTCTTGCGTCGTGGACTTTGATTTTTATCACCTTGGTTTGGGGCTATGTGGTTTATCGATTACGGACGGCGCAATGGCTGGGAGAATTTATTACTTCCAATGTTGTTTCAATTGCCATTTTAAATACGGTGGTTCTTTTGGTCAGTTCATGGGCGTTATCCAAGTCATTCAAAACAGATACAGCCCGGCCGAAGTTTTTAGCTTGGGCGGCATTTGGGTTTGGATGTGTTTTTTTAGCCGGTCAGTGCGTGCTTTGGCAATTGTCCATGGCCAACGGTCTTCGTTGGACAGACAGCATCGCGGGAAGTTTTTTTTATCTGTTAACCGGATTTCATGCGCTGCATATCGTGGGTGCGTTGATGGCTGTGTTCATGCTTTGTCTCAAGTATGAGTCATGGCAGCGGTCATTGATTGCGTCAGGCATTAAGAATTTTTGGGATTTTTTATTGGTTGTTTGGCTGGTCATGTTTATTTTGATTTTTATTGTTAAATAACGGGGGGAAGGTATGAAGCAGACTCTGGTGGCCAATGATGCCGCATTCAAGGACATTCCGTCGGGTAAACTGGGGATGTGGATATTTCTTATTATCGACGGATTAAGTTTTGCCACCATACTCATCGGGGCGTCATATCTTCATGCCAACGGAGCTCCGTGGCCTCATCCGGGACAGGTGCTCAATGTTCCGTTAACCGCTGTTAACACTTTTATACTGCTCATTTCCAGTTATACGATGATGAACGCGTTAGAAGCGGTTAAAGAGGATGACCAAAAGAGGTTTATCAAGTTTTTAACGATAACGTTTCTGCTCGGCGCTTCATTTTTGGCAATTCAAGCGTTTGAATATTATGGTTTTATTTCCGGCACAGAAGAAGTGAGGCATCGTTTGGCCGCGGCCGGCATGGCGGGCGATTATTTTCGTCCGAACAGCGGCGTTTACGCGGGGTGTTTTTTCGGCGCAACCGGATTTCATGGACTGCATGTTCTATCCGGTCTTATTTTTATTTTGTATGCTTTAATTGCCGGTTTAAAGGGAAGGTTCAACAGTCAAAATTACGTCCGTGTCGAAGCGCTCACGTTGTTTTGGCATTTTGTTGATTTAATGTGGATGCTGGTTTTTACCGTCGTGTATTTGTTGTAGTGGAGATTGTAATACAAATCAAATAGGAGGCCTATGCCTAAAAATAATACATATTTTTATGCGGCTGTCTGGTTAGTTGTGTTCACTGTTTTAGAATTGATGATTTTTTTTCATCTGGAATGGGGTGCCTGGCGTACCTGGGGTTTGTTGACGCTCATGACGTCAAAGGCACTGATGGTGGCGCTTGTTTATATGAATCTCCGTCAGGAAGGCTGGGGATTACGCGCGGCATTTTTTGCCCCGATTCCTGTTGGAATTTATTTTTTATCATTCATGGTCTATGATGCAGCCTATCTCTGGAAATCTTAAAAAATACAAAAAAACTTTATTTATCGCTGGCGTCTTGATAAGCCTTTGGACAGCTATTGCGGCGGATGCTTGTCCGGCCTGTGTGGTTTCCAGTAAAACGCAAAAGGCAGATCAGTCGTTTTGGATTTTATCATTTATGGGGATCATACCGATCGTAATTGCCGCGTGGGTTTTTTATAAAATTTTCAGCCTTAACAAGAATGAACAATTCCAAAAACCTAAAACTTGACGTTGTCGTCTGGATAATCATTATGCTTTTGGCGGCCGTGTCGGCTTTCACCTTGCTTCGCCGCGATGTGAGCCGTCAATTCGGATCAATGTCCTTTGGTTCATTGCCTGAATTGAGTTTGAAATCAACAGATGGCGTTGAATTGGATCAGCGGCTATTGAAAGGCCGGATTTGGGTCATTCATGCCGGATCAGACCCTCAAATGGTTACGGCCATGGCCAATGAATTGGCTGCCATTCAGAAGAGAACCGCATCAGGGAAAAGGTATTTTAGTGTTTTATCCATGCTTGAATCTGAAACTTTTAAAATACCATCACAGGGGCCATTTCACTATGTTGTTAATACCGGCCTTAAGGAACGGGGATTTATATTGACATCGTTCGGTCCTGAACGTGACGGACTTGTGTTGCTGGTCGATCAAAACGGCGTCATCCGCGGCCGGTATAACATCAAAGATGTCGACGGTCTGCGTTCGTTTCAGGGGGATCTTCTGAGAATTTTGTGATTTGATTTAAAGAATTCCTGCGTTGTATTTAGGCGTTTAAAAAGATGGGGGGCGCCCAGTTTGATATGAAAAGGCAATCTTAATTGATTGCCTTTTTTCTGTTTCAATGGTAAAAACTATGGTCAACTTTTATCCAAACAGATAATTTAAAAGGAATATCATATGCCTTCCATAGTCGGTAAAATTTTAAGAATAATTCTCAAAGTCGTGCTCTGGATTTTTGTTATTTATCTGGCTCTTGGTTTTATCATCATCCCGTTTGCCGCAACCTGGGCCATTCGAACGCAAGGGGTTAAATATACCAATCATAATGTCCATGTGAAATCGGTTTGGCTTAATCCTCTGTCTTTGAGCCTGAGCGTCAACGGCTTGGAAATCCTCGACGAAGATAAAAAAGTGATGGTGGGCTTTGAGAAGTTTTTTGTCAACATCAGCTTTATATCATTATTAAAGAAAATCTACCGGGTGGAGGATGTCGCGCTGGCCGGACTGAAAGTCAATGCCGCGCTGATGCCGGATGGCGCCATCAATTTGATGGGACTGATGCCTAAAGAAACAGCGGGTACGCAGGCGTCCGCGAAAAAACAACCTACTGCCGCCCAAAATTCGCAGGAAAAGCCCAAGGAAAATCCGGTGGTTATTGTGGACCAAATCCAATTGACCAAGGGCGATTTGAGTTTTACCGACCTTTCGGTTAATCCTCATTTTCAAACGTCGTTAAACAATCTCAATATTTCCGTCACAGGATTTTCAACAGACCCAAAGAGTTTGGTTAAGGTTGTCGTAAGCGCTCTTCTGGATGCCAAAGGAGCCATCGCAACGGAAGCCCAAATTAAACCTTGGGTTGCGCCTATTGATTTGGATACGACGTTTACATTAGATCAATATGTCATGACCGTGCTGACGCCGTACGTTGGAAAATTTACCGGCCGGGAATTGGTTCAAGGAAAGCTCGACGTTAAAATGACCTACCGGATTTCAGGGAATCAACTGACGGCGAGCCATAAACTTTTAATTCAGCACTTTGAATTCGGCAATAAGGTGAAAAGTAAAGACGCACTGGGTTTGCCGTTCGGCCTTGCCGTGGCTCTTTTGGAAGATCCCAGCGGACGGATCAGCATTTCTTTGCCGGTTAAAGGCGATATGAGTGACCCCAAATTTGAATACTGGCATCTCGTCGGACAAGTTGCCCGGAACTTTTTTATGAAGCTGGTCACTAAACCGTTTTCCATTCTCGCGTCTGTTGTGGGCGGCGGGGATTCCGGGACTGATGAGATGGGTTATGTACGTTTTGTCCCCGGAAAAGCGCAAGTGTCCGGTGAAGATCAGGAAAAATTGAAGCTCATCATCGCGGGCCTTAAACAAAGACCGAAATTGGCGCTTGAAATCAACGGTAGTTACGATCCCGACGTGGATTGGAAGGCCATTAAGACAGAGGTTTTTCATAAAAGTTTCGACGATCTCCAAAAAGAATCCACCCGCATGGAAAGCTGGGTTTACCGTCAGCTGTATGAACGCCGGTTTGGAAAGCGCGCTTTGTGGTCTTTGGTTAATCAACATAAGCGCAAAGGGGAAGATATTGCAGATGACCCTGCGCTTAACGCGGAAATCAAACGTCAGCTTATTGAGGACGCCCCGCCGGATAAACTCGCGCTCAATGTCCTGGCTCAAACACGGGC
>JAHFGF010000228.1 GCA_023247595.1 Candidatus Omnitrophota bacterium | reverse complement strand
CTAAAATAAGAGTACCATCATCCCAATCACATGACTTAAGCGTAAGTGGACTAAATTGTTGTGGAGCACTGCTAGGCAACACCTCTTGCCTTTTAGAATCAAATTTTTGTAACGCCACAAAAGAATTCTTACGCCCAATTAATTCCTTTTTAATTTCTTCAATCGTCGAAGGACGAGCACTAGGAGCTTGCTGAATCATACGATCGATCAGTTGATCCAAATATGCATAATCTGCGGAAACGCTTTTAACCGTCTTATAACCCGACCCATGTGGAGTTATTCCTGTGAACATTTCATTTAACATCAACCCTAACGCATAAATGTCCGAACGTTGATCAACTTTACTGCCTGGGGTTCGCTGTTCGGGAGCGGAATATCGAAAATTTGCCAGCCTCGCAGCATCTTTTGTCTCCACCGCGGTAGCAATAATATCTTCTTCAAAATGTGCAATTCCAAAATCAGCTACCACCAATAAGTTTTGGTTAGAATCATAAAGGATATTCTCAGGCTTCAAATCACGATGAGTGACGCTTAAAAGATGCGCTGCCTCGACACCATCCAATATTTGGTTAAACAACGGTAACACCTGGTTAGCATCAATACCTTTATTAATAAGAGTTCTAAGGGTCATCGAGAAAAATGGCATAACATAAAAAGAGGTTTTCTTACCACCCCATATTACCAATCCTGAATCAACAACCTGAATTAAGTTTCGATGATGTTGCCTGCTAGAAAAATTAATTTCGTTCTTAAATCTTTTGCGCTTCTCAGTTGTTGCAACTTCTGGAAAAAGACATTTCAATGCAAATTGATTGTCCGCAGAGTCATGAACGCAGAATACGCGACCAGCCCCTCCTTCTCCAATCACACGCGAAACAAAATATTCAGTATAGGGTGTCTCAAATTTTCCTGGTGTTTTAGCCATTGAAATCCACAATAACGGTTATCAATAAGTAATTGTTACCTTTTAGAAGCATGCATCTCCTCACGCAGGCTAATATACGCTGATTTCTTATTCTGTCAAAAAATTATTGCCTATGATCGCGAATGCCCCCAATCCAAGGTCACAATTTGTGACCTTGGATTGGCAAATGATCATGTTGTCGGACGGGAAAGATGTCCAAACGCTTTATAAGATTGCTTCGTCGTCTCGACCAAGGTCAAGACTCCTCGCAAGGACGACTATTAATAAACGTCTTTGCGAGCCCCGCAGGGTTCTTCTTGAGGTTCCAATTCGGAACCTCAAGTAAACAAATGCTATGGCTGATCGTGGCGGCCCGATTGAAAAGCCGGCTGGATTTTCTTAGAAAATGCGATATACTCGCATTATCCGCATATCCCCCTTATGCCTAACCATCCGGGAAAAACTAAGGGGGATTTTTTATGTCCAAAAAAATTCAAACAGAAGTCATAGAACAAAACATTTTTATCATTCGGGGCTATAAAGTGATGTTAAGTCACCATCTGGCTGAATTGTACAGAGTCGAAACAAAAACACTTCTGCAAGCGGTCAAGCGCAACGCCTTCCGGTTTCCAACGGATTTTATGTTCCAGTTAACATCAAAGGAACTATCCAACTTGAGGTCACAATTTGTGACCTCAAGTTGGGCGGGGACGTGGATCGTAAATCGTCGCTCGTTGTTCGTGTGGTGCCTGCGAACAACGATCAACGAGTAACGAACAACCCTCTATTAATTCTTTAATCTATAACCAGTTTTGAACATCCATCGGACGATGAGGATGCAAATGACAAGAAAGATGGCAACGGCAATGAGGCTGCGGGCAACCGAGACATCGGCTGAGCCGTAGAAGCTGAAGCGAAATCCGCTGATGAGATAGACCACGGGGTTTAAAACAGATACCTTCTGCCAGAACGGCGGAAGCATGCTTAGGGAATAAAAACTTCCGCCCAGAAACGTCAAAGGTGTCAGGATAAGCATGGGCACAACCTGCAGTTTCTCAAATCCGTCCGCCCAGAGCCCGAGGATAAATCCGAACAGGGAAAACGTTATTGAGGTCAACACCAAAAAAAACAGCATCAGAAACGGATTCTGGATATGCAGCGGCACAAAAAATCCGGCGGTGGCGAGAATCAATAACCCTAGCAGGATTGATTTAGTCGCTGCCGCCCCGACGTAGCCCATCAGAATTTCGGTAGCTGAAATCGGCGCGGATAAAATTTCATAAATCGTGCCGGTGAATCGCGGAAAATAAATACCGAACGAGGCGTTCGATACGCTTTCAGTCAAAACTGAAAGCATGATTAAACCCGGCACGATAAACGAACCGTAGCTGATGCCGTCGATATCGGTGATGCGTGAGCCAATGGCGGAGCCGAACACCACAAAATACAGCGAGGTTGAAATCACAGGCGATGCGATAGACTGGCCGATGGTGCGAAACCAACGGGCCATTTCAAATTTGTAGATTGCGGTGACCGCGTAATAATTCATTTGTTTTTTACCAACTTGATGAAAATGTCCTCGAGCGAACTGATATCGGTATGGATATCCCTGAAGGAAACACCCTTGGACGCCAAAACCGCCAAGAGATCAGCGATGCCGTTGTCTTCTTTGACCGAATCATAAGTGTACACGAGCTGAGTTTTTTCCTCATTAAGGCTAAGCCCCCTGTTGGATAATTCCGATGGGATAGCAACCAGCGGTTCTTTGAGGTCCATAATAAGCTGTTTGCGCCCGAGCTTTTTCATAAGCTCTTTTTTATCTTCCGTCACAATGATCTCGCCTTTATTGATGATCCCGATGCGGTCGGCCATCTCTTCGGCTTCC
>JAHFGF010000227.1 GCA_023247595.1 Candidatus Omnitrophota bacterium | reverse complement strand
CGCCTTCAAGCAAAGAGGCAATTTCATAAATCAAAAAAGACGGCTGGGCCACAATCACTTCATCGCCCTGCCCAACATACGCGCGCACAGCCAGTACGATGATTTCATCCGAACCATTTCCAAAAATAAGCTGATTCTCATTAACCTTGAGCTGACGGGCTAATTCTTTGCGCAAATAAAAACAAGCGCCGTCGGGATATCGGTTAACGCTCTGGGCAGCCGATGAAATAGCCTTAAGAACACGCGGCGACGGACCGTAAGGGTTTTCATTGGAGGCAAGCTTGATGACGCGCTTTAACCCCAACTCCCTTTTGACATCTTCAATAGGTTTTCCGGGAATATACGGCTTGACCTTCAGGATATTTGCTTTAGGTGTGATGTTCATTCCAGCACGGGGTAAGACCCTAAGACCTTTAAGTACTTGCACATGTTTTCCAATTGATCGAGCGCCCGTTTGACTTTCGGATCAAAACGATGCCCTTCAAAATCAACAAAGAAATAATAGTCCCACGCCTTTTTCTTAGATGGGCGGGATTCAATCTTGGTTAAATTAATCTTTTCATTATAAAAAGGCTCGAGCATTTTATACAAAGCCCCGACCCTGTCTTTGATTGAAAACAAAATAGATGTCCGGTCCTTGCCGGTAGGAGCGGCATCGTTTCTGCCGATGACAAAAAACCGGGTGGTGTTGTGGGACGTATCAAAAATATTCTTGGCGATCACATTTAATTTATATTCTTCCGCCACTTCCATCGATCCAATCGCTGCCGTGTTTTTTTCTTTTGCGGCATGGACGGCCGCATCCGTTGTCGATGAAACAAAAATATGCCCGACATTCGGCATATTATGCGACAGCCAAACCCGGCATTGGCCTAACGCCTGCGGATTGGCATAAATCTTGTTCACTTTTTCTTTAGGATAATTCGATAAAAGATTATGGCGGATCTCGCGTAAAAATTGCCGGCATATCTTTAATTCGGAATCTGCCAGCAGATCAAACGTGGGCGTTACCGCTCCTTCCGTCGAGTTCTCAATCGGAACGACCCCATAATCACACTCGCCGTCTTCCACTGTCTGAAAAATTTCTCCAATGGTGCTGCAGCCAACATAGGTCACCTGCATTCCAAAAATCTGACGGGCAGCCGTGTAGGTGTAGGATCCTTTCTGGCCCAGAACAGCAATATTCAAAGGCTTCTCCAGCGCCAAAGAACAAGACATGATTTCACGATAAATGGCTTGTATGGCGGCGTCCGTGACTGATCCACGGCTCAAAGCCTTAACCCTTTCCAAAACTTCTTTTTCTCTGTCCGGGGCGTACACGCTTTTGTTGTGCTTGGCTTTTTCTTTTCCGATAGCCAGGCTCATCTCGGCCCGTTCGTTTAAAAGTCCGACGATCTTTGTGTCAAGCGCATCAATTTTTTTTCTGATTCCGCTGATATTCATACTCACCTTTTATGCCGCTACGTCACTGGCAGGGGCATTTTCTGCTTGTTGGGCTTCGGCCGCCTGTTCAAAGGCGTTTAAACTTTCCTTGAGCGTTTCTTCCTGCTGATGCTCCTCCTGCGTCATTTCCTGTTCCTGAGCTGCGACAGTGTCCGCGGAAATTATCTCCGCCTGCGTTGATAAAATCGGAAATTCTTCCAGCTTGGGAAGATCCTCGAGAGACTTAAGCCCGAAATATTCTAAAAATTCCTTGGATGTGCCGTAAAGAAATGGACGACCAGGAACTTCTTTACGTCCGACAATTTTAACCAAGGCTTTTGATAACAGATGCGCCATAACCCCGTCGGAATTAACGCCGCGGACCAATTCAATATCCGCGCGGCTCACCGGCTGTTTATAAGCAATAATGGCCAGGGTTTCCAAAGACGGGCGTGACAATTTTTCTTTTGTCCGCGTCTTGTAAAAATTGCGGATATAACCGGCATAACTCGGATTACTAAACATCTGAAAGCCTCCGGCGATTTCCGCAATAATCATGCCGCCTATTTTCTGACTAAAATCCTCTTTTAGGGATTGGATTACTTTCTCAATCTCGCCCGCAGAAACTTCGGGCATGACCTGTCTAAACTGTTCAACAGTAACCGGCTTGTCACTGACAAAAAGAATGGATTCAACAATGCCTTTAGAATAATCAATTTGAGTCTGGTCCATTACGTTTTGATCCTTTGCTTGTAGATCTCATTTAACAGTTCTTCGACGGTGTTGATGCCGCCCGCCCGCTCCATGGCTTTTTGAATCATGGCCGCGGCTTCGTTTCTTTTGTACTGAAGCTGCAACAAAACTTCCAATGCCTCCTGCTCAAACCCCTGGGAAATCATTTTAACCGGTGCTTGAACATCTTTGTCTTGAATCAAAGCGAACCGTCCGGTTTTATTCTGAAGTTTGGCAACCACTTCTTTGGCGCGTTGAAGACCTATGCCCGGAAGCGTTTTTAAATACGCCGCATCGCCGGCATGTATCGCCTGAGCAATTTCAGAAATCGGTTTGTTTAAAGCCTTAACCGCCGCCCTTGGGCCGATACCGGAGACCGAAATAAAATCTAAAAAGAACTCCCTTTCAACCTCATTAATAAAACCAATCAGCATGGGATTGGCGCTTGACGGAGTTAACTGAAAATAATGATAAATGACCAGCGTGATTTTTCCGTCAGATCCAACAATCCCGTCCACCCGGCCAAGAATGGAATGAGGAACCCAAACTTCATAAAAGATTCCGCCGACATTCAAAAGCACAGAATGCTCGCGTTTTTCAACCAATACGCCATGCAGTCGGGCAATCATAATATTT
>JAHFGF010000226.1 GCA_023247595.1 Candidatus Omnitrophota bacterium | reverse complement strand
CAAGCCATGTCGCTGATGCTCCAGCAGGAACAGCCTGATGATTATGTGATCTGGACCGGTGAAACGCATTCGGTTAAAGAATTTCTACAGGAAGCCGTTAGCTATGCCGGCGTGGATTGGAAGAAATATGTGGAAATTGATAAGCGTTATTTCAGGCCCACGGAAGTGGACATCCTTTTAGGCAACAGCGACAAAGCCAAAAAAGTTTTGAAATGGAAACCAAAAGTTCATTTTAAACAGCTTGTGCGCATGATGGTAGACGCGGATATGGAATTAATTCGAAAACTTGTTTTTGGAACGCAAGAGAAAGCCGTCCTTTAAGATGGGATTTTGGAGCAACAAAAAGGTTTTGGTCACGGGTGGTTCCGGTTTTTTGGGAAGGTGTGTGGTTGAGCTTCTTAAGAAAAAAGGCTGCCGTCATGTGTTTGTTCCCCGTCAGAAAGAATATGACTTAAGAAAAGCTTCAGCAATTAAGAAAGTTTTTAAAGACGCCAAACCCGATTTGGTTCTGCATTTGGCCGCTGTTGTCGGCGGCATTGGAGCCAACCAAAAACATCCTGGAAAATTTTTTTATGACAATATGATGATGGGGGTTCAGTTGATTGAGGAGTCCCGTCTTGTTGGTGTTGAAAAATTGGTAGCAATTGGAACAATTTGCGCTTATCCAAAGTTTGCCAAAGTCCCTTTTAAAGAAGAGGAGCTGTGGAACGGATATCCGGAAGAAACCAACGCGGCGTATGGTTTGGCTAAAAAAATGCTGCTGGTGCAATCTCAAGCCTATCGGCAGGAATACGGTTTTAATTCTATTTTTCTTTTGCCGGTCAATCTTTATGGTCCGGGTGATAATTTTTCTGAACAATCTTCACATGTCATTCCGGCTTTAATTAAAAAGTGTATGGATGCAAAAAATAGTGGATCTCCAACGGTGACCGTCTGGGGCACGGGAAAAGCCACACGAGAATTTCTGTATGTTCAAGATGCGGCAGAAGCGATTTTAATGGCGGCAGAACATTACAATGGCAGTGAACCCGTCAATCTCGGCGCGCACCAAGAAATATCCATTAAAGATTTGGCTAAGCTGATTGTCCGCTTAACCGGTTATCAAGGAAAAATTATTTGGGATACAAGCAAACCCGACGGCCAACCCCGTCGCAAATTAGACACGTCACGCGCCAAGAAATGTTTTGGTTTTCAAGCGCGGATGAGTTTTGAACAAGGATTAAAGAAAACTATCCTGTGGTATTGTAACAACTCCAATAGAAAAAGTTCAACATGAGCCTTTCCAAACGTGAAACCATCGAACTTCGGTTTAACCGCGTAGTTGTCTTTTTTTACTGCCTGCTGATCATGAGCGTTCCAATTTCGATCGCGCTGGTAGAATCTATGGCCGGTTTAGTCATTAATATTTTTTTAACTAAGAAAATTTTGATTTGTGTCGAGGATTGCAGAGGCCGGAATTTCAAAGACAGATGCCGGGCGATATGGGCAATTTTTTATTCCAGGGATCATTTTTTAAACAGGCCAGTCGGGTTATATATCTTAGCTGTTTTTATATCGGTGATTTTCAGCCAATATCCTGGAATCAGCCTGATTGCGTTTATTGCGAAACTGCTGGAAGGATACGCCTTATATGTCAGCTTTGTGGATTGCGTTAAAACCAAGCAGGATCTACGAAACGTGGTCAGTGCCTATGTTTTGACGGTGGCTGTTATGGCTCTCGACGGAGTATCACAGTATATCTTTAAGTCTGATTTTTTGCGCCAATTGCCGTTAGTGGATCATAGAGTGTCCGCGACTTTACGGCATGCCAATGATTTTGGAGCGTATATCATTGTGTTTATTCCTTCAGTTTTTGGTTTGTTAACGCAACCGTTTCGCAAAGGTGTTTCATTTAAAGAACAGTGGGATCGCTTTGAATTAGGAGGGGATGCTTTTTCTAAAATAGTATTGTTTGTGACGCTTGTCTTGATGCTGGTTTGTCTGGGACTGACTTTTTCCCGAGGGTCGTGGGTTGGTTTTTGGCTGTCCATGGCCTTTTTAGTCGTTATTTTAAGAAAACATTTTTTTTCGGTCGTTCTAATCAGCGCGGTATTTATCGCTGTGTTTTTGCCTTTACTCGCCAAGTACAGAGATGTTTCGTTCACAACAGATTCAGTTAATCTTATCCAGACCTATGGAAAAATTGACCAATCGCCGGATAATCTCAGCAAGTTATCGGAATTAGAACAGCATCGGGTTGAGCTCGCGCACAGCTTTCAGCTGGGCATGGGGAGATTTGGTTTTTGGGAAGAGGCGGTAGGGTTGATTCGTAAATATCCATTTTTTGGGAGCGGATTAAACACCTATTCAAAATTAACCACAGGATATGCTCACAATTGTTATCTTCAGATGGCCGGCGAGATAGGGTTGATTGGTTTATTCACGTTTTTAGGATTGTTGTTTGCTTTATTTAAGCAGTCTTTTAAGACTTGTGGCCGATTGACGGATCCGTTCTTGAAGGTGGTTCTGGTAGGAGCGCTTTCCGGTTTTGCCGGATTTATGATTCAAAGCTTTCTTGACACAACGCTGTATTCGGTTCAATTGGGTAATCTGATGTGGATTGTCATGGGATTGATTGCTGTCATCCCGCGTTTAGACGATCCTAGGGGAGTGTAATTGAAGAAACCCGTTGCTAGTACATTGTCAAGTTAGTTGTTAATACGCTAAGTATTTCATGGTACTATCTTCCAAAAGGGAGGATAGCCAATGAGCCTAAAACAATTTCGAGTGCAACTCAATGAACAAGAACGGC
>JAHFGF010000001.1 GCA_023247595.1 Candidatus Omnitrophota bacterium | reverse complement strand
CCCACAAAATAGGCTTCCATGATGATAAAAAGGTTGGATAAAGAAAAAGTAGCGGCGACAAGCGATAAAACATTATAAAGCGGATTACGGGAAAGAACGACCGCCAAGCTGGATAAGATCAAAGTTGTCGCGAACAGGTAAAAGAAAAAAGATGACATGAGATTTTTAGGGAATAGATGATCGATATTTTTTAAAAATAAATTTTTATATAACTAATATATGAACATGACGAGCAAAGTCAAGAATATTGTTCTTTTATTTCAGGCTGATGTATTAGTTTTGTTTTTAAATCAATCAAGCTGACGTGAGCGATCAATGAAAATGCGAAAACGTAAAGATTTTTTCAAAACCAGCCAGCAGTAAAAATATTTTTTTGGAAAAGTTATTTTGATGGATCAGGCTTTCAAAATCTTTTAAGGCTCTAAGATTTTTAAAATCAACTATTTGAGATTGTTTTTTATTCTGATTTGTTGGCGGATGAACGAATAATGTTTTTGGAGTCAGGAAGTTGTTTGAGCGGGGAAGGCTTCACTAATATTCCAATACCAGTATTGTTTTTCGAAGGCTGGTTTCTTAAATTTTCGCAATTAGAAAAGCGGATGAATCTGAAAATTAAAAACAGAGCTAATAATTAATCATAAAAAATGATCCCCGAACCACAAACAGCATTGTTTTTGATTTGATTGCTCGCCCATAAAATTTTATTGTTTGACCTTCCTATTCGCCGCATTTATATATATAATTTGAAAGTTATTAATTATATAAAGATGTTATTATGGCTTCGTTTAATTAAGATTTAATTAGAAATAATTGCAGAAGTACGGTTTTTATTGTCCGCGTGGATTTATAACTTATTGAGGTTTTATGGGTAAACCGTTTGATGTCCAGTCTATGACTACCGCTATGATGGGCGCGGTTAATGATAATTTTAAAAAAATCTTAAAGGATGAGTTCTCCAGCCCTCCGACGGTCAAAACGAGTCCGGTCATCATCAACGACGATGCTTGCATGGAGGCATCGGGCCTGCGGAAGTTCCACGGACGTTCTTATATTTCCGTTGCCTATTTTTATTTGTCCGAAGAGCACGCCAAAAAAAATCAGGTTTGCGGAACGCTCGTTCTTTATGTTCGGGAAGGCCTTGCGTACCAGCTGATTAAGGCCATGGGACGTGTTAGTCAAAATGAAAAAATCACCGAAGAAAATCTGGCTAATGCGTGCGCAGAGGCATGCATGATACTGGCGGAAAAATTTAAAAAGGATATTGCCAATCTCGGCTATAAAGAGCTCTATGCGGCTACGCCGGAGAAGCATATGGATATGGTGTCTTCAGGCGTTCGGTTGTTTGATAAAAATCAAAAGTTTTTTCAGGAATTCAGTTTTTATTTGGAGGATGTCCGGGCGATTGTTGTCGACGTGGTTTTGTCGGATATTCCTAGGAGATAGTATTTTTTAATCACGGCCCGCATGCTTGGGCAGAATCAATAAACGAAAAAGAAAAATCTTTATGAAGATACCTTATCGGCGTGTAACTTTAATCCTTGTTTTATTTTTATCGTTTGGCGCTTTTTATGCATCTGCCCAGGAAACGGATTCCACTAAAAGCGCGCTCGCCCAGGAAAAATTAAAAAACAATGAATTAGCGCGCCAGTTAGCGGATGTTCAAAAATTGTCAGACGGCAGAGAAGTTAAAATCAAAGCATTTCTAAAACAGGTCGATGAACAAAACAAAACCATACAAACGCTCACCCAAGAAAAAAAGATGGCGCAATATGAATTGTCACAGGCCAAGCAATCCATGCCTACCGCGCTCAAGGAATTCAAAGATCCTTTTGAAAAAAGAATCAGTGAACTAATTTCCGCCGGCGAGTTTTTACAGAAATCACTGGATGATAAACAAAAAGAATTGATTGTTGCGCAGAATGATTTATCCAAAGCCGTGGCGAACAAAGAAGAAACGCTCAAGGCTTTAAAATCGCTGGAAGCCGCTGTGTCGGATAAAATCCTCGCTGCCAAGGATCCTCTCGAAAGAAAAATTGAAGAATTATCGCAAATGCAGGCGAGCAAAGATGCCGTGATTGCGCAGATTAAGCAACAGGTGCAGTCATCACAAAATGCAGCAAAGGAAAATGAAAAAGAAATTGCCCGTCTTAAAGAGCAGGAAGGTCAATTAAACAAAAATTTGGAGGTTTTTCAGAAGGAAAAAGATAAACTGCGGGCAGAGCTGTCCAAAAAAGAACAATCGATCCCATCCAAAATCGAAGAAGTAAAAAAACCTTTGGATGCCCAAATTGCCAAACTTTCCGAAGAGCTCAAAGACAAAGAAAAGAAATCATCTGAATGGTCGCGGAAATTAACAGAAACACAACAACTGCTTAAAACCAAAGAAAACGATGCCGCAGAGCTTGCCCAGCAGACACAAAAGCTGCGTAAAGATTTGGACGAAAGCACTAATCAGAAAAAAGCAGCGGATGCAGAACTTAAAAACTTAAAGGATTCTTTGCCGGCAAAGATAGACGCTGCTAAAAAGCCGCTGGATGAAAAAATCGCTCAGCTCAATCAATCGTTATCAGAGAAACAGCAGGCCTTTAGCCTGGCGGAACAAACGAATCAGAAAAATATTCAATCCCTCCAGTCTTTGAATCAGGAAAAAGAAAAAACCCTTAAGCAAACAGAAGAGCTGAAGGCTCAGTTAACGTCTTTGCAGGAATCCATTGCCGGCCAGCTAAAAGCGGCTGAGTCCCCGTTGTTGGCGCGCATCAAAGAGCTTGAAACACAGGTTGCTTCGAAGAATGAATTAATAGGAAAAAATGAAAAAGCCGTTTCCGAGATGAGCGGGCAAAAAGAAACTGCTGTCAAAGAATTGGGACAGCTCAAAGAACAGCAGCAGAGTTTAATAGCTGAGCGAAATCAATTGAATGAAAAATATGAGGCCTTTCAAAAAACTCTGCCACAGAAAATTTCAGAAGCTGTTAAGCCGTTTGAAAAGAAAATCGCGGATTTAAATGAGGCTGATGCGGCCAGAGCCAAGAAAATTGAAGAATTAAATGCGCAGTTGGCGAGTTTGCAAAAAAGCATGACGGACAAAGAGAAAAAAATTCAGCAGGACAAAGAAGAGTTTGTTCAAACAAAACAATCATTGGCATTGATGCAGGAGCAGTTAACAGTTTCGAAAAACGCCGTTCTCGATAAAGAAAAGTCTATAAGTCAAATAAATGACGAGGCTCAAAAGACAAAACAAAAATTTGCTGATTTAGAAAAAACGATTGCTCAGCGCCAGAATGAAATTGAACAAGCAAAAAAAGAGTCGGTCAAGAGTAAACAGGATTTAGCATTGGCAGAAGAGCAGTTGAAGGCTTTGAAGAAAATGGCGGATGATAAGGAAGGCTCGCTTGCACAAATCAAATCGCAATCGGAGAAAAGCAAACAGGAATTATCCGCGCTGCAGCAGGAACTGACATCCGCTAAGACCAAACTTCTTGATAAAGATAAGATGATTGAAGAAATGAAAAAATCAAAAGCGGAAATGCAGGAACAGTTGGCCGCATCGCAAAAAGGGATTAAAGAGAAACAGGAAAATGCCAGCGCGGCGCGGGCTGAACTTGAAAAGACAAAAGGTGAATTGCAAAAAACAGTGGATGCGCGAAAAGAAGTAGAAGTTAAGTTAAGTGAACTTATAGCGTCGGTCCCCCAAAAAGTCAAAGCGGCTCAGGAGCCTTTGGAAGGAAAGATTGCGCAATTGGAGAAGCAGTTAAAGGCCTTGCAGGCCAATGAAGGCGGCAAGGGAAAAGACGTTGAGAATTTACAACAGGCGCTGGATAAGACCAAAGGTGAACTCGCGGGTTTAAAGGAAGAGAAAGCAAAACTATCGAAAGAACGGGAAGAATTAGAAACCAAATTTAAAGATTTGAACGCGTCTATCCCGTCGAAGACAGAAGAAGTCAAGAAACCGTTGGAGATAAAAATCGCACAGTTAACGGCAAGCGATGAGGCAAAGGCTAAGAAGGCAGAAGAATTAACCGGGAAGTTAACGGATCTACAGAAGATCGTCGCTGAAAAAGAAAAAGAAATTCTTCAGGCGAAAGAAGAAACAACAAAAACGAAACAGGCGATGACGTCGATAGAAGAGCAGTTAAGCGCTGCCAAGAAAATGGCTGGAGATAAAGACGGCGCGGCAAGTCAGATAAAGACCGAAGCTGAGAAGTCAAAGCAGGCGCTGGCAGATCTACAGAAAAATATTGATCAGAAAGAAAAAGAAATTAAGCAGGCGAAGGAAGAATCAGCCAAAGCGAAAAAAGATCTGACGGTTGCGCAAGAGCAATTGACAGTGACGGAAAAGAGCAAAGAAGAGAACCAGAAGACATTGACAGCCCTTCAGCAGGATTTAGCTAAGACAGGCAAGAACGCGCAAGAAAAAGACGTAATGATCGCAACGCTCAAAGAGGAAATGGAAAAGACCAAGCAAACGTTGGCGGGAGCGCAGGAGCAGTTAGCTTCATCGCAAAAGGGAATTAAAGAAAAAGAAGGAAATGTGAGCTCGGCCCAGGCTGAGCTTGAGAAGACACGGGCAGAGTTGAAGAAAATAACGGAAGAGAGAAAATCCGTTGAAGCCAAGTTGGCCGAAGCAACCGCGTCGATTCCGCAGAAAGTTAAAGCGGCTCAGGAACCTTTGGAAGGAAAGATTGCGCAGCTGGAGAAACAGTTAAAGGCTTTGCAGTCCGACGAAGGCGGTAAGGGCAAAGGGGCTGAGGAGTTAAAAAAGAAATTGGAAAAGGCATCAGGCGAGTTAGCGGAATTAAAAGAAGAGAAGGAAAAGTTATCGAAAGAACGCGCGGAAGCTCAATCCAAGCTCGAAGCCGTAAACGCGTCGATTCCGTCGAAGATTGAAGAAACCAAAAAGCCGCTGGAAAATAAAATCGCCGAAATGAATGCGGCCGATTCCAGCAAGGAAAAAAGTTTATCTGAACTTAAGAAAAATTTAAAGACCAAGGAAGAAGAGCTCGGTCAATTAAATCAGGAAAAACAAAAGCTTTCGAATGATAGAGATGGTTTGAACAAAAAGCTCGAGGAATTAAACCAGTCAATCCCCGCGAAAATTCAGCAGGCAACCAAACCGCTTGAGCAGAAAATTGAACAATTAAATGCCGGCCAGGGAAAGCATAAGAACATTAGTCAGCAAATAACGCTGCTTGAAAAGAATCTGCACGACAAAGAAAAAGAAATTGTTTTGGCCAATCAAACAACGGAGGATATTAGAAAGTCGCTTGAATCAGCAGAAAAACAGTTTTCATATACTCAAGGGGAAATCACCCAAAGAGACGAAGCGATTGCCTCGTTGAAAGAAGAGATCAATAAATTATCCAGACAGACAGAATCTTTGCAAACTGAAAACCAAGATTTGACATCTAAGCTCAAGGAAACCGTTGATTCCATTTCGAATCGCGCCGCGCCCGCATCTTTGGATTCAGTAAAATCAGATGGTACCGGTCAGGAAGCGGTTGTCAATTCTTTAAAAAGTAAGCTCGATTCTTATTCAAAGGAAATTTATAAGCTCGGCGAAGAAAAGCGGCAGTTGACTATTAAACTTCAGCAGGTGACGGGACAGGTCGACGGATTTAATAGAACTCTCACAGAGAAAATCAACAGCGCCACTCGTCCGCTCGAGAAACAGATTGCCGATTTATCTGCGCAGCTGAAAGCCGTCCAGGAATCGCAGAATAAAAAATGAATAATAAAGCATCTTGCAGAGCAGGTGCTGACGAATTGATTGCTTTGCAAAAGAAAAGTGATGAGGTAGAATGCCGGCACAGTACGCGTGAGAAAATGATCACAAAAGATACGAGCAAAATAAAACCTCAATGATGTTGCGAATATGGTCAAATTAATTTACCCACCCGGCCCGCAATCTTTTTTCCCAATCAAACTTTTTTTAGATCTTCACCGCGATTCACTCGGATGTTTACGAAAATTCGCCTGCGATTATGGCGACATAGTTCACATGGGGGCATTTAACCGGCATTATTATCTTTTGAGCCATCCTGATTGCATCAAGCAGGTATTGACGGAAAGTCAGATGTACCGTTCATTTCCTTACGCGGCCAGATGCCTATTGGGCAATGGATTGCTGACGAGCCAAGGGGAAACGCACCGCCAGAATCGCCGGGTCATACAGCCATTTTTTCAAGGGCAGGTGATCGCGGAATGGACCCCGACGATGATGCATTATATTCAGAAAATGGTCGACGGATGGGAATCCGGCCAGACCATTGACGTTGCCCGTCAGATGCTTCGGCTGACCTCGACGGTTGTCCCTCGGACCCTGTTAGGAGTTAACATTGAAGGACAGGAAGAGGAAATCACCAAAAATTTTGAGGTCGTCATCAAAATGACGCAGAGAAACCGCGTTCCATTTATGGACAGGCTTTTGGAAAAATTGCCCCTGCCCAGCAACTTTCGTTACCGCAAGGCTCTTGAGGCGCTCGATCAAGCGATTTACGCAATGATTGAAGAGCGCAAACAAAAAGGTTTGCAGGAAGACGATCTTATTAGCGCTTTACTCAAAGGCAGCGACGGGTGTCCTTATGGCGGTGATAAAAACAATTCCGACCGGCAAATCCGTGACGAAGTCATGACGATGTTTCTTTCCGGATATGAAACCACAAGCAATGCCTTGAGCTGGGCGTGGCATTTGTTGTCTTTGAATCCCGAGGCCGAAGCAAAATTGCATGAAGAGATTGACGCAGTGCTTCAAGGTGGGCTACCGACCATCGCCGATATACCAAAGCTTACGTACACGCGGATGGTCTTGATGGAAACAATGCGCCTTTATCCGCCGGTCTGGACAATGTCCCGACGGCCAACGGTCGACCTTGCGATCGGCGGTTTCACCATTCCGGCGTGGTCTTTTATTGTCATATCTCCTTTTATTGTTCATCGTGATCCGCGCTTTTTTCCGGATCCTGAAAAATTCGACCCTATGCGCTGGACACCTCAAGAAACGGCACAGAGGCCTAAATTTTCTTATTTTCCATTCGGCGGCGGTTCTCGGCAATGCATCGGTGAGCGTTTTGCCATGACGGAGGCAACGCTTGTAATTGCGACCATTGCTCAAAAATGGCGATTGCTGCCGGTAGCCGGCCGAAACGTGGAATTGGAACCGCTTATTACACTGCGTCCCAAACTCGGCATGCTTATGAAGATGCAAAAGCGGATTTTTTCCGAACATGCGGAGAATGCTGATCTGAACTTTTCTAAAGTTCCGGCGGGTTAAGGATCGCTAATTGTTAATTTCATGACAAATAAAAATTTTCCTCCTGGTCCAAAACCGTGGTTCCCCCTTGGCATTTATTTTTCCCTTCACGATCCTTTGAAATTTTACAAAGGAAACATCGCAAAGCATGGAGACATTGTTCACATCAAGCTCGGCGGGACCCGCCACTATGTTCTTCTTAATAAGCCAGAGCATATCAAACAGGTTCTAACTCTCGATGAAAGTCAGGCTTTTCAGTCGGTTCCTTACGCGATTCGATGCCTGCTTAACCAAGGTTTGATTGTCAGCCAGAATGATCTTCACCGCCAGCAGCGCCGTTTATTACATCCATTTTTTCAGAAACAGCAAATTTCCCCATGGGCGCCCACCATAGTATCCTGCACGGAAAATATCATGAAAACTTGGAAAGATGGTGACGCGATTGATGTGTCAGCGCAAATGACACGTTTGACGCTTGCGATCATTCTTAGAGTTTTAGTGGGCTCAACTAATACAAAGATGGAAGAGGAAATTATCGAAGCTTTTCACGTCATTGTTGAAATGACGCACCGCAACGGCGTTCCTTATATGGACAAATTGTTGGAGAAGCTGCCTTTACCCAGCAACATCCGATATCGGCAGGCGTTAAAAACTCTCGACGGAATTATCCAGGATTTAATCGATCGGCATCGGTCGCAACCATCGGCAGAAACAGATATGATCGCGTATCTTTTAAAGGCAAAGGCTGACCAGCCGGAAAATGCACAGTTATCGTTGCAGCAAATACGCGACGAGATCATGACGATTCTGATCGCCGGCCACGAAACGACCGCCAATGTTCTTAGTTTTGCCTGGTATCTTCTTTCGAAGAGTCCTCAGGCCGAGGCAGATTTTCATCACGAACTTCAGATGGTTCTGCAGTCGAGACTCCCAACGGTTGAAGATATAAAGAACCTCACGTTTACGCGCCAGATATTTCTTGAAACGATGCGGCTGTATCCGCCGGTGTGGCTTATCTCGCGGCGTCCGACGAAGGATATGGAAATTGGCGGCTATCATATCCCCGCGTGGTCTTCGATTAACGTGTGCACCTATGTCACACACCGCGACCCGCGGTATTTTTCAGATCCGGACACATTTCTTCCCCAGCGATGGAGTTCGAAAGCCGCGCGGAGTTTTACTTATTTTCCTTTCGGCGGCGGTGTTCGGCAATGCATTGGCGAGGGGTTTGCTTTTCTGGAAGCAATTCTCATTCTGGCGACTATGGGACAGACATGGAAACTGCACTATGAGTCCTCAAGCCCATTGAAACTCGACCCCATTTATACGTTACGCCCGAAACACGGCCTGCCGATGAGGTTGAATTTGAGAAATAAAAACTAAGCCAATGGTCTCATGCGAGAACCACAGGCTTAGTTCGAATTGATATCAGGGATTATTTTTTTTCGGATTTTTTAGGAATACAGAATTCATAAATCGCAGGCAACAGCGAAACAACGATGATGACCAGAATAACTTTAGAAAAGTTGTGTTCAATAAACGGCACTTTTCCAAAGAAATATCCTGCCAGCACGAATAGAAACACCCACACCACTCCGCCCACAATATTGTAAAGCGTGAATTTGGCGTATGGCATATTTCCAACGCCCGCTAAAAATGGAGCGCATGTGCGCAGGATAGGCATAAAGCGGGTCATGATAATTGTTTTAGAGCCGTGTTTGTTAAAAAACTCTTGTGTGCGATTGAGATGTTCTTTATTAAGAAACCGGATATTCTCATTGCGGAAAATCTTCGGAGCCAAAAACCTTCCGATGTGATAGTTAACCAGATTTCCTAAGATCGCGGCTGATGTTAAAAGTATAAGAACCAATTTAATTTCCAAAGGCCCTCCTTCGGAGGCTGCCAGAGCGCCGATGACAAATAACAGAGAATCTCCAGGGAGAAATGGTGTTATGACCAGGCCAGTTTCACAAAAAATAATGGCAAAGAGGATGGCGTAACTCCAAATGCCGTAATGCGCGACTAGGGAATTGATGTGATGGTCAATATGAACGATAAAATCAACGATTCCATGAAGAATTTCCAATGTAGACCTCAGATTTAAGTGTTGTTTGTAATATGCGTGATATCGTAACATTTAGTTTAAGTTTTTCCAGAGAAATAATTTTCGATTTTCTTCGCAATACAAGCAAATTGTATTGAGAACGCAGTGCGTTTTCGTTACAATACACATCAAATTTATAAGGAGAGTTTAGATGCCAGGTTTTGAATGGATTATTATCGGACTGATGTTGATGTTAAACGCCGTTTTTGCCGCTTACGAAATGGCCATTGCCTCGGTTTCACGATCCCGCTTGTCGGTCCTGATAACACGAAAGACAAAAGGCGCTGTGGAAGCGGCATATATGAAAGATCGAATCGAGGCCAGCCTGGCTGTTGTGCAGGTGGGCATTACCTTTGTCGGGGCCATTGCCGCGGCTACCGGCGGAGCCGAGGTTGCCGATTCTTTAAGACCATACCTTCACGATTCCTTTGGTGTCAGTGAACCTTTATCTGAGTTTTTGGCGCTGATCATGTTAATCATACCTTACGGTCTTGTGACTATTGTTTTTGCCGAACTTGTTCCCAAAATGTTTGCCCTTAATAACCGGGAATTGATTTGTTTGAAGCTTTCCCCGACAATAAAAATTTTCTCCATTATTGCCTATCCCGTCGTGACCGTATTGGAGCGCGTTGTAAAATTTTTTCTGCGGGCCAGCGATAAAAGCGGTTATTTTAAAAAAACAAACGAAGACCAGCCTGGCCTGCATGAATTAAACGCGGCGGCAACGCTCGCTCGGGCCTCACGTCTCATCGGCGCGCGCGAAGAAAAAATCGTTTTGTCGGCGGCCCAATTGTCCGTCCGTCCGGTAAAAGAGATTATGCTTCCCATTAATGATGTTTCCATGATTCCGTTAAAAAGCACTCTTTCGGAAGCTTTAATCCGTGCGCATTTGGATATGCACACGCGCTTTCCGGTCTGTGAACGCGAGGATGATCCGCAGTCCATTCAGGGGTACTTGAATTTTAAAGACATCATGATGGCGCTCAAACTCAACTCGCAAGATCCGACGGTTAAAGGAATTATCCGTCCGATTAAAATGATGGACTGTGACATGCCGATTGCTCAAGTTCTGGAAAAAGTTATGCAGGAAAAATTGCACATTGCTTTGGTCGGAGACAAGGATCATAAAATTGTGGGCATGGTCACCATGGAAGATATCATTGAGGAATTAGTCGGAGAAATCGAAGACGAATTCGACCGTCTGCCGACCTATATTCACCCCTTTGCCGGCGGATGGATTGTAGGCGGCGGTGTTTCGATGACGGTCTTGGCGCAAACCATCGGCCTTTCCAATGTTTCTAAACCGTCTTCGGAAGGCCCGTTTCGTTTGTCTGATTGGTGCGCGCAGAAATATCAGCATCCGTTTCGGGGCGGAGAGGTAATAGAAGGCGACGGCATGTATGTCACCATCAGAAAATTAAGGAGAAAGAAGCTCAGCGAAGCCAGCATCAGCCTGGTTAAGCCGCAGTAGTTTTTATTTCTAATTAATTGTCTTTCATGATGTTTTATTCCTTTTAAAATATAAAAACAAATTTGAAGACAAATTGAAATAATCGATTGCTATGTTATAATCGGTTTTGTTAAAAATAAATAAAATCAAAAAACACATTCAACTATACCTTAATGAAGAAAGTAAGGGTGGTTTATGAGACGCAATGGCTTGCTTAAAATTGTAATGATCATACTCATGGTTTCGTTTTTTCCGACGGTTTCTTTTGCCGTGCCTTTCGATAAGAATTCACGCGAATCGGGACGGAAACAGGAGCTTGATAATCTGCAGAAAGAATTTAATTGGTGGCCGTCGGACGCCCAGCCCGCACCTGTTAAAGATGAACAGCGCGGCGGATATTGGTGGTGGCCCGATCAGCCCGGCCAGGTGCGTCCATGGGGAAATCGCGGTTATATTTATCTCTATAAAATTATTTTCGATTATAAAGAAGAAGAACTTCCTCCTCCTCAACCAAAAGAATTAAGACCTTCCCTGTTAATCAAAAAAATTCTTAAAAATGTTAAGATTTATTTTGATTACAACAAATCAGATATCCGGGAAGATGCGGTTAAGATTCTTGAAAAAGCAGTGAGCACTTTGAAACGAAATCCTGAAGCCAGTATTCTGATCACCGGAAACGCGGATGTGCGCGGTTCCGAAACGTACAATGAGAAATTAGGCCGTCGTCGAGGAGATTCGGTTAAACAATTTATGTTAGAAAGCGGCATCGCGGAAGACCACATTAAAATCATCAGCCGTGGTAAATTGGACGCGACCGCTCCGGTCACCGATCTTGTGGGTATGCAGAAAGACCGCAACGCGCAATTTATGATTGCCGAGGTTGAAGAAGTCATGCTTCCTTATAATGGGCCGCCGAGGGAAATGGCAGATGCCAAGCCTTTAGAAGAAGGAAAATATATCGTCGAGGAACAGCAGAAAGTCGAATCCGAAATTAAAGTTTCGACGCGCGATTATGTCATTCAAAAAAATGACAGCCTATGGAAAATTGCCCAGAAAGAATTGGGCAATGGCAACCGGTGGAAATATTTGTATGAATTAAATAAGAACGCGATTAAAGATCCAAATAAACTTAAGGCCGGAGTTACTATCATTATTCCCGTCGAGTAAGTGTCAAAATTCAAAACCCCTGAGCTTTTTTGGCCCAGGGGTTTTTTATTCCAATAAAATAGGATCATTCTCGATAATCTTTTTTGTCATGATATAATTTTTTAATTTCAACGCGGAGTGGAAAACAAAATGTCGAGATTAAAGCGTTTTGGTTGGGTCCTCGTAATCATCGCATCTGTGACTTATATCGGATGGACCGTTACGCAGTGGCTCCACGAAGATAAAATTTTAAAAGAAATAATCGCCCGCTTTCAGGCGGATACCAGGATTGCGGAAGTCTTGGTGACGGGGGTTAATTTTGATGAAAAATCCCAACAGACGTTTACTACCATTAAATTTCTGGAATATACATCTCACGGCAAACCTTTAGAGCCAAAATACTTCACGTTTTCGGGGAATATCATTCAATTCCAGTCCTTGGTTATTCGTTTTCAGGATATCTATATCCGTAACGGCGATAAGCTGCGCGGGAAAAGCGCGTATCTTTTCTTAAAAGCTTTTATGTTGGACGGAAAAAATACCCAGGAGTTTGATATTACGCCTGTTAATGAAATTCCGGCCGGATATAAAATTTCCGATGAGGTAGATCCTTTGGAAGTGAAGTTATGGAAAGATTTCTGGACCTACGCGCTTAATGCTCAAAAAGCGGCTGGTTCAGGAATTAAAAACGCGCAAATCGAAGCGCCGGGTACATTATTTATCCCCGGCAATCTTTATACCATCAAAATTGAAAATGACGGAGGGATGCGCATCGACGTTTCACAATTGCCACCTATCTTAAAAGGTGAAACCATCCCGAAATGACAACATTTTGATGATCGGCATAAGACCAAAGAGTTTGAGATAAACGCAGTGTTTTCTAAGTAATACGCTTCAGGGAGATGGCAAAAACGAGTAATTTTTGGGTTTTATAGGGAGTTCTATCGTCGATGCATCATGTGTCCTGATAAAAATCATTTAAGTTGTTGCAGTTTTATATAAATGAATTATTATGATTTAAGATTATGAATATTAATTTCCTTAATAGAGCCGCTATTATTGTTCTTCTTGTCGCAACCTGCCTTGTGGCTTTTTGGCGGTATGAGGTTACGGTTGTTCAGCCTCGTCAAAGCGCCTTGTTAACGTCGTTCCAAACCGATATTCGCAACAGAGATTTTTTAAAAGATAAACTGCATGATTTAAAAAATATCCGGACAGGCATAGAACTCATTGCCTCTGAGTCGAAACTGGATGAAAGTCCGGTGATTTTGGTTGAAAAGGCTTTAAATAATTTAAAGTCCGCTGATCCCCGTCAATTAGCCGGTACCCAGAAGGTCATTAAGCAGTTTGATGCCGATGTCGCGGAATTTCTAAAAATAACAAATCAATTAGAGCGTTATGAAGTTAAAACCAAAGAGTTTATCAACGGTTTTCATGATTATTTTCAGTCGTTTGAAAATGAGGTAGAGCGTTGGAAAAAAGATGCGGCAGGCGCAATTTTAAATTCGGCTGAGGTTACAAACACCATTCCGGTTGAAGCGTTGACGCAAAAAATTGACACGTTGCAAAAAATTATACCCGAACTGGCAGCCTTCGAGCAGAAATTACTTAATTTGCAAGGGGACCTGAATCATTGGATTGCCGAGATAAATACCGCGCCGACGATTGAGGAAAAACAGGCCGTCTTCAGTCAAAAGCAATATATTCTAAAAGCATTTGCCGATCATTTTGAAACCTTTAATGGATATGTTTTGAAAACCCTGGAACAGGAACAGGTCAACGGCCGTCAAATTGCTAACCAGATTCTTAACTCAATGGATGTGATTGAAAAACCGCTGCAGGAACGTTATGGTTCGTTAAACAATGCTGTTGATACTCTTGTTATTCAGGCCAAAATACAAGAACGTCAATATCAGGATATAAAACGGGTCGTTGTCGTCGGGACATTTGTTATTCTGATTGGATTGTTCTTGGTTTTGGCTGTATTTATGTTTCGTTTTGAAAAAGGAATGAATTTATTTAATCGCCAGACAGCCAAGGCATCGGAAGATTCCAAAGAGCTCGTTGCGTCCCTGCAGGATCATTCCAATCTGATTATGGATAATTTTGAGTTGACCAAAGTTTATAAAGATGGCTTGGAAAATGTGGCTCAGGGGTTCGCAGATCGTCAAATAAACCTTCAGAACGTTGACCAATTGGTGCGGGATACGGATTTATTGGTCCAGGAAAGCCGGACTAATTTTTTGACGATCAAGGAAGAATTTTATTACACGGAAAAAGTGTCCCAAGAGATAGTTCAATTGACTGGAGCCCTAGACGGTGTTGCTCAACAGATGACGGTCATTGCCGAACGGGCAATCTTAAATGTTGCCAACAATCATCAACAGGCCGTCGGAAAACAGGATACTATTGATGAATTGAAATATCTGGCCAGCCGCATTAGACATGCCGTCCGGTCCACGCATGATGCCTTGGAAAACCGTAAAGATAAAATCAATGAAGCAAAGGCCAAGTTTGAATTGATTGAAACAAATATGAACCAAATGACGGATAATACGCGTCAGGCTCTCAAGGAAATCGCCTTGGCCCGGCTTGAGCATTCCCAGGAAGTCAGCCGGATTAATGAAATTCTGGATGATGCGAAATCCAAGAGCCTTCAGATTGCAGAAGAAATTACCGCTCTGAACAACCAGATCAGAGATTTTTCCGTTTTATCCAAACATTTACAGGCCCTGCATGAATTGGCCATCAAAGCATCTGCTTTAAATGCGCAGTCACTGCTTGTTGAAACTAAGCAGCAGGATGAGTCGGCCGAGGTTTTGGTAAAAAGCAGCCGTCAAATGAACGATTATATCCAGGAGTATTTTACAAAAGTTTTTGAAAGTGATGTCTTGAAACCCGCCATCAAGAAAGAAGCTCTTGAAAGCGGTCTTTCCGAAACATCTGCGCAAGAACCCGCCCCCAGAATTAAAGAAACAATATCAAACACATAATTTTGAATTAATGGACTAATTATACGGCTTTGAAGAATTTTGAGCCCAAACATGCAGATTATTCCATTATTTTACATTTTCTGTTATTATATGCTTCATTTTGTCATGACTGATCAATCGCTATGGAGAATTATATGAAAATTTTATCAAGCATTTTAATTATAACCTTGGCCATTTTTCCAAATGGTTTATTGTACGCCGAGGTTATTTTGGATAAACCGATGAATATGGGCACAGGTTCAAGAAGCATCAGGACTCCCCAGGATATCATTGCTGATTTTCAAGCCACCGTTGATAAGATTCAGCAGGAACATCAAGGTTTATACAATGAAATTGATACTAAAAATAAAGAAAACGCCTTTCTGTTGAAAAAAATAAACGACATGTCAGTACAGCTTCTTCAGCTGGACTATGCCCTTTCCAAAAAATCAAAGATCCGTATCGATGGCTCAGAAAAAGCTGATGCGCTTGTTAAGGAAAAAGAAGAATTGCAAGCGAAGTATGATGAAGCCCTGAACGATAAATTATCTTTGGAGCAGGAAATTAAACTTTTAAAAGAACAAGAAATCGGTCTTAAAGATACTGAGCAGGAAAGCCTTCAGACTCTTAAAGAGGCGCTCAACACTTCAGAAATAAAAGCGCGTGAACAAAATGCCGCTATTGAAGTATTAACTAAAGAAAAAGAAGATTTAGACAGTAAGCGTCTGGTTGTGATCGAAGAAAAAACAGCTCTTAAAGAACAATTTCACGCGTTAGAAGATCAGTATAAAGAGCTTCAAGCCAAAGAAGAGGTTAAGCCGGAATCAAATCAGGCCGCGCCTTTACAATTGAGAAACCGGGAGCTAAGCGACCGGCTTGACCAGATGATTGAGGAAATTAGAGTAAAAGATAGTTCAATTGTGAAATATAAAAATCAGGCGGTCCAGGCGGAAAGTGAATTAAACAAAGTACGCGCCCAGCACGCTGAAATAAAGGCACAACTGCAAAAAGTAACGTCAACCTACAGCACAGCTCAAGGCGGCCGGTCGGAAAAAATTGCGCGCTTAGAAAAGAAATTAGAAGAAACACAAAACGAAGTCAAACGACTAAACAAAGATAACGCGCAAGTCCGGGCACGATTGTCTGGTCATGAAACCGAACGCAAGAATATCGACAATCAAATCTATGTTCTTAGAAAGCAGCTGGAACAACAACGTTCCGCGCAGGAAACAAAACTGCAAAATTCCAAAACGCCGTTTGTTGTCCAAGTTGAAGCTTTGCAGAAAACCTTGGATGCGAAAAGTTTTGATCTGCAATCCAAGAACAAACAATTGGGCGAGTTAAAAGCGAAATTGGCAACGTTGTCCAAGGAATTGCTGGAAGTTAAAAAAGAGCGGGATTCTGTAAGCTTGTCATTGAGTCGATTGGATCAAAAATCCGATATGGCAGGGATGAAGGATGATAAGTCAAAGCAAGTGTTGCGTGAGCAAGTCAATGCGTTAACAGCTAAGTTAAGTAAAAAAGATGCGCAACTGATCATGAAAACCGAGGCCTTCGAAGAATTAAACATTCAGAAGAAAAATTTATTAAAGCAGATTGAGGTTTTAAAAAAGCAAGACAAGACGGTTTCAAAGTCGGCGAAAACGAATTTAATTGAAGATAAGAACGAAGCCGCAGCTTTAACACAAAAAATTGAAAACTATGAAGTTCAATTAAATAAAAAGACAGCTGTTATTGATCGTCTGGAAATTCAGCAAAAAGAAGCGGCAAAGAAACTGGAAACAACGGAAGACCAGAAGAAAACGCTTCAAGTGATGATTAAATCTCTGGAAGACCAGTTGGCCGAAGCAAACACCAAAGGCCGTGATTTGAATAAGGATGACAAGAGTACTGTTATTGAAATTTCCGAATTAAAAGGTGAGTTAAAAGACCGGATACAGGAAGCTGAGGACGCAAAGCTAAAAGCAGCGAAATTGGAAAATCAATTTAATGAAGTGGATAAACAACGCGAGCTTTCAGAGAAAGCGGCGGCGATGCTCCAAGATAAAATAAGAAATCAGAACCTGGTTCTTGACTCGAGGATGGCGCAGTCAAAGACATCCCAACAGATCATCATTGAGAAATTAAATAAACAATTAAATGATCAATCTGATGAATTAACCAAAAAAGAAAAATTAATTGCGGGATTAAACGCGGGCAAATTAAAGCAAGAGCAAGCATCAAAGCAGTTTGGCCAAGAACGCGCCGTCTTGGAGCAGAAAATCCAAAACCTTCAAACGTCCATAGCTGATTTGAGAAACCGGTCAGCGGCGGCATCCGCCGGGTTAAATAAAAGTGAAACATCGACGGAAGAGTTAAATAAAAAGCTCCAGGAGTCGGTTGGTCAAATTTCCGCGAAGGATTCACAGATCAAAGAGTTAGATGATAGGAATTCAAAGCTTGATCAAGAATTAAATTTAGCGCTCAAAGAAAAATCCAGCATTGAAACAGATTTGAAGAATCTCAATGAGCAATTGAAAACAATTAAAGAGGATTCAGACCAGAAAATAAAAGCTGTCCGTTCTGAATTAACAGAGAAGACGGAAACGCTGCAAAAAGAAATCTCGGCTTCCCAAGAAAGCCTCACGGCTAAAGAAACTTTGATTGGTGACTTAAACGCCAAAATTACCGAACTTAATCAGCAGATGGCGCAGTTGGCCAAAGATAATGACAATTTGAAAACTTCATCCGACAAATTAACGGATGAAAACAATCATTTGCAGAAACAGTTAGCGTCAGAATCATCGCCAGATACAACGGCAGTCAAAGAACCGGCGGCTGAATCCAAAAAAATGGCGGCGTTGAAAAAAGACCGGGATCTTCTGCAGAAGCAATTAGACAGCGCAATTAGTGAAAGCCGTGAATTAAACCATAAGCTTGAAAGCCTTCAGAAAGAAAACGGGAAATGGAAGCAAACGGCTGATGCCAGCGCCCAAAAAGAGCAACAGGCCTTAATTGTTTTAAAGAAAGAGAATTCCGAATTACAGCAAAAATTAAAAGTCAGCGTTTCCGATAAGAATTTCTTTGAAGACAGAATCAAACAATTACAGGGTGAATTAAAGAATGCCCAAAAGACCGCGAAAGGTTCTTTGACTGAAGATCAATCGCAGTGGCAAAGCAAATTGGATAAACTTTCAGCCAGTCTTCAGAATGCCGAGAACATTGCCAAACAACAGGAACAATTGGCGAATCAATTCAAATCCAAGAACGACGAATTAAGTTCTGATTTAGAAAAGTCTCAAAAAGATTTGGCCCAAAAGGATAAGGATTTGGCGCAAATAAATACCGAAAAAGCGCAGCTTGCCGATCAGGCATCTGGTCTTTCTAAAGACAAAGATATTCTCGACGGAAAATTTAAGGAATTAGCCCAGCAGGTTATCCTTCTTCAGTCTCTTAAGTCAGGAGAGGTAACGACGGTCAAAAGCGAGGCCACACAGAAAGCTGCTGATTTGGCATTGAAATTGGCTCAAGCAGTCGGCCAGGTCCGTGAAGGGGAATTAATCATCCATCAGCTCAATGAAAAACAGAGTACTCTTCAGCAACAGCTGGCGTCTGCTGATACGTCCAAAATTCAAAGTGATGAAGCGTTGAAAAAAAGTCAGCAGGAATTAGAAAATGTTCGCAAAGAATATGAGACCCAGCAGGCTGCTTTAAAAGAAGAATCTTTGCGTCTTGGAAGTGAAAGAGACGCGCAGATTATTAAAGTCAACGAGCTGCAAAACGCTGTCAAAGACGCAGAAAAAGCATCCCAAACAGCAATCGAAGAAGTGCAAACTCGATTAGCTTCCGAAATAGAAACGCTGAAAACGACGTTGGCTCAGAAAGACGCGCAATGGCTCGAGACGGAAAAAACAAATAAAGAGTTAATGGAAGCTAAAGAAAGTTTGAGCCAGCAGTTAACGGCAGCGCAACAGAGCAATAAAGAGAAGGAAGCGAAAGTTACCGATCTCCAAGGACAGTTAAGCGGCAAAACAGTTGAGAGCCGTGACAACGTGAGCGCTCTCGAGAAGGAATTAAGAGGAAAAATTAAAGACGTAACCGCGCAGTTAGACGCGACACAAGGGCAGTTGGCAGAGGTCAAGCAGGCGAAAGAAGGATTGGAAGAAAATATAAAGACTAGAGAAGAAAAGATTGCCCGGCTGCAGGCCGAGGTTACGGAAAAAGAAAATGCATTCGCGACCACGAATAGTAAGTCAGCCCAACAGATCACAGAAACCAAGAATAACCTGCAGGCAGAAATGGAGCAGTTAACGGCGAGGCTCAAAGAGTCTGAGCACGCGGTTTCTGAGTTAACGAAAAATAAAACTGGATTGGAAGAAAATCTCAAATTGGCTCAAACAAAAGTTGCGCAATTGCAGGCGCAGGTAACAGAAAAAGAGCAGGCGTTTGAAACCGCGAAAGCGCAATCCGCCGAGGAAAACGCAGCTGCCAAGAAAAATACGCAGGCAGAAGTTGAGCAACTAACCTTAAGTCTCAAAGAGTCGCAGCAGGCGGTTTTGGAGTTAACAAAAACAAAAAATATTCTTGAGGAAAATTTAAAATCCGAACAAGTCATGATTGCCCAAATGGAATCTGAAAAGGATGAAAAAGTAAAGAGTCTGACGTCGGCCAAAGTTGAAGTCAGCCAGCAGGCCGTCGAGGAAAAGAACGCGTTGAGCAAACAGATTCAACAGTTATCGCTTCAACTCAAAGATTCCCAGGTAATAATTACGGCGCTTACAAAAGATAAAGAAAGTTTGGATGAACAAATTAACAATTCAAATATGAAACTTGCGCAGACGACTAAAGATTTGAATCAAAAGTCGCAAGATTTGGAAAGCACAATCAGAGATAGAAAAAATGATTTCCAAGCAGCTGTGCAAGAAATTCAAACTCGATTAACGGCTGAGATGGAAACGTTAAAAACAGCGTTAAGCCAGAAGGACGCGCAATGGGTCGAGACGGAAAAAGTAAATAAAGATCTGTTGAAGGTTAAAGAAAGTTTGAGCCAGCAGTTAACGGCAGCGCAGGATAGCAATAAAGAAAAGGAAGCAAAGCTTGCGCAACTGCAAGAAAATTTGAACGGCAAAGAAGTTGAGAGCCGGGACAACATCACAACGCGGGAGAAGAAATTAAGAGGAAAAATTGAGGAAGTAACCGCGCAGTTAAGTGTCACGCAAAAACAGCTGACCGAGATCACGCAGGCGAAGGAAGAATTAGAAAAGAATATCAAAGTGAAGGAAGACAAGGCCGCGCAGCTGCAGGCCCAGGTGATGGAAAAAGAAAACGTGTTGGCAGAGACGAAGAAGCAGTCGGCTCAAGAAATTGCGGCAGCCAAGAAGGATCTCCAGGCCGAGGTTGAGCAGTTGACCGCAAATCTCAAAGAGTCACAGAAGGCGGTCTTGGAATTTACAAAAGCAAAGTCCAGCCTAGAAGAAAATTTAAAATCGGCAGAGACAAAAATTGCCCAATTGCAGGCGCAGGTTCAAGACAACGAAAAATCTTTGGCAGGCGCAACCATTCAGTTTTCCGAGCAGATTGCCGCGGCGAAAACAAATCTGCAGGCTGAAGTAGAAAAGCTTTCCGCGAACCTCAAAGAATCGCAGCAGTCTGTCGCAGAATTAAGCAAAGCAAAAGCTGTTATTGAAGAACATTTAAAATCATCCGAGTCAAAGGTTGAGCAATTGCAGGCAAAGGTAACCCAAAGCGAAGGTGCCCTTGCCACAACCAAGACGCAATCCGTCCAACAGATGGCTGAAGCTAAGAAAGGATTGCAGGCTGAGGTCGAGCAGTTGACCGCAAGTCTTAAGGAATCACAGCAATCAGTTTCGGAGTTAACCAAAAATAAAAACAGCCTGGAAGAAAATCTCAACTCCGCTGAAACAAAGGTTGCGCAATTGCAATCGCAGGTGACAGAAAAAGAACAGGCGTTAGAAACTACCAAGACTCAGTCTGCTGAGGAAATTGCAGCATCCAAGAATAATCTGCAAACAGAAGTCGCTCAGTTAACTGCAAGTCTCAAAGACTCTCAGAAAGCTGTTTTGGAATTATCAAAAAATAAAACCAGCTTAGAAGAAAATCTGAAATCCGCAGAGTCACAGGTTACAAAACTGCAGACACAAGTGGCAGAAAAAGAACAGGCGCTTGAAACCACAAAGACGCAGTCTGCCGAGGAGATCGCAGCGTCCAAGAATAATCTACAAACAGAAGTTGAGCAATTGACCGCAAGTCTTAAGAAATCACAGCAGGCAGTCTCGGAGTTAACGAAAAATAAAAACGGTCTGGAAGAAAATCTCAAGTCAGCTGAAACAAAGGTTGCTCAATTGCAGGCGCGGGTAACAGAAAAAGAACAGGCGCTTGAAACCACAAAGACACAGTCTGCCCAAGAGATATCAGCGTCAAAGAAAAATCTTCAGGCAGAGGTTGAACAATTGACGGGCAATCTTAAAGAATATCAAAAGACAGTTTCGGAGTTGGCAAAGGCCAAGTCTGGTTTGGAAGAAAATCTTCAATCTGCCGAATCAAAAGTTTCGCAATTAGGAACTACGCTCAAAGAAAAAGAAAGCCTCTTGGCAGAAAAGTTAAAAACGCATGCCGAAGAATTGGCTGCCGCTAAAGATGCTCTAAATGTTCAGTTACAACAGCTGTCCGCGGAATTAAAACAAACGCAGGAATCTTACGCGCAAACGGCAAAGTTAAAACAGAACGTGGAAGACGCGCTGAAAGTTTCAGATGAGAAATTAAGAAAGACGCAGGACGATTTAAAAAACAAAGAGGAAGGCATCCACACCATTCAGGCAGGCATTCCTTCACAAATCGCAACAGCAAAAAAACCTCTGGAAGACAAAATTGACATTTTGGTGAAATCGCTCGGTGGCACGCAAGCCGAGCTGAAAGCCAAGCAGGCTAAAGAGGAAGAACTATCCGGCAAAGTTACTGGATTAGAGAAATCTTTAGCTGAAACCCTAGCGGCCAAGAAACAGTTTGAAAAAGAATCCGCGGAAGCAAAGACTGCTTTAGAGAAAGCAAAGCAGGAATTTTCCGGCGATATGGAAACGGCGACAAAAGCTCTCCGTGAGAAGAACGATGTTTTACAAAAAACACTGGATGAGAAAAATCAAAAGATCACAGCGCTGACGACGGAAAAAGAACAATTATCCACCGCTCTTGCGAAAATGACAACCGATAAACAAAAAATTGAGCAGGAGATCGTCAGTATAAAATCTGATATAGCCAATCAGCAGAAAACAATAGACGACAAGATTGCGCAGGCCAAACAGCCGTTAACGGCTCAGGTGGCGCGGCTTGAAAAGACGCTGGAAGAAAAAGAATTATTAATCTCTCAAAAAGCTGAGGCGTTTAACAAAGTCAGCGGGGAATTAGCAACTGTCTTAAAAGGGCTCGCCGTTGTCAGAGAGGAAAGAAATAATCTTAGCGCTTCGGTTAAGCCGCTAGAAGACAAAATTAAAGCAATCCCCCAGGAGATTGCTTTGGTCAAGCGGCCGCTGGAGAATGAAAACGCCCAACTGCACGTTGAATTAGAAAAAGTTCAAGGCATGTTGGATGTGCGCGTTAAAGGATTAGAGTCGGATATCGAAACAAAGAATGCCGCCTATGATCAGGCTGTTAAATCCCGTCAGGATTTGGATAAGGAAATGAGCAGCTTAAAGCAAATGAGCGATAAATTGTCGCAAGAGAACGAACGGCTTGCCGCTAAGTTATCGAAAAAATTCCAGGAAGACTGCGGTGTTTCCATGGAAGAACTTCAAAAACCCTGGAGAGATAAAATAGACGAATTAAAATCTCTCCTGGAGGGACGGGATAAAGAAATTGAAGGCTTCAAGAATGAAAATTCCAGACTCAATCAGGAATTAGGAAGTGCCGCGCCTTCATCCCGATAACCAAACAGGAAAAGTAGAGTTTCTTTTTGTGTTGTGAATGTTGCGATGTTATATTAAGGCATTCTTGAAACGGATTAACGAAAGAAAACCATGTCTAAAGGCTTTGATTCCGATATTTTAGTTAAAACGTTTTTAAACGTTGCTCAACAGGCGTTTGCAGCCACGGCCGGAAAAGTCGTTCCTTCCGACGATGCCACATCTAAAACGCAGAACATCATTGAATACCAAGGGCGCATGAGCGTCGCTGGAATGGATAAATTTAACGGGCCGACCTATGTCGCTGGAATAAGTTTTTATCTCAATGAACAGGACAGAGACAAACACCGCGCCAAAGGGGCGATGGTTTTATATTTGGAATCTTCAAACGCGGAGAAATTTTTTCGCGGTTTCGGTTTTCCGGTCGCAGATGAAGAGGAAGAAGAAGAGGCTTCAGTCGCTTGCGGTAAAATAGGCACAATGTTGGCTGAGAAATTTAAAGACAAGCTTGCCGAAACAGGATGCCCTTCTCTAATTATATCCCAGCCCTTTTGCGGTAAAAACAGTTTATCCGAAGGGCTTGATTTTAGTCCCGACCAGGGAAAGAAACAGGAAATCAGTTTTTATTTTTGGAAGAAAAAATCCATGGTTGTTGATATAACCATGGCCGATATTTCCCGCCGTTAATCCTGCCGATTCATTTTCAATTAAAACTCACAGATAAAAATTAACGGTTGCCGTCTTTTTTCTTAAGAACAGCTTCTGTTTTTTTGATCGATTCATCTATTTTCGCGTCATTTGGATTGAGTGATTTGGCCAGCATCAGATATTGGTAAAGCGCGGCTGGGTTATTTTCTAATTCAGCCAGATAGATCAAAAGGTCAATCGTTTCTTGCTGATCATCAGATCGGTTGAAATATTCTTCCAGCGCGCGCCGGGCAGAGGGATAATCTTTTTTCTGATAATAGAGCTGGGCAATTGATTTATAGGAAAAGATAAATTTTGGGTCGAGCTCAACAGCTTTGAGAAAGGCCTGCAGGGCGAGATCCGTCCGTCCGGTGTCGCGGTAAGTTCCGCCAATATTATGGTAGGCCACGGGATTTTTAGAATCTAGGGCAATGGCTTTTAAATAGATTTGTTCCGCTTTATCGTGCTGGCCCGTATCCGCATATTCCATGCCCAGATTATTGATGACGCGATAACTGTTGGGCGAATGAACCAGAAGGTTTTCATAAAACCCGATGGCCGTCCTCCATTCAAAAATGCGTTTTACCGACAGCACGCTGTAGACGGCAATCAGCAGAATAAAGGCCTTGATCATGGTTTTCTGAAGATTGTGAGCCTTCGTATATTTTATTCCCTGCCAGCACAAAATCAGCGCGATGCCAATCATGGGCACATAAAGAAAGTGTTCATAAACGAGCGCATTGATTGCGACAAACAAGTTGGATGTCAGAATCAGTCCAATAAGAAACCATAAAATGCCGAATGTTACGAGGGGCTTTTTCTTCCAAGAAATAAACGCGGAATAAATAAGGCCGACAAAAAGCGTGCCGCCAAAAAAGACATTGGGTTGAAAAAGCGTTTTCGGGACATCAATGATGCGTTCAACACGCAGATCATAAGGGCAGAAGATGAGGCCAAAATAAATCTGCAGCACTTGGAAAAAATTCAGCAATCTCAGCCAGAAATTGGATGTGAATTCCGTCTGTTCGTTATAGAAGTTGAAGGTATTGACGAAATTGAGTTTTGTCGCGCGCAGGATAATGTAAACAACGGCAATCACGGCGAATGGCCAAAGCGCTCTTAAAATGATTAAGAGTCTTTGAAAGAAAGTTTTTTGCGGATTCAACAGAATAAAATCACAAATGCCGATAAAAGCCGGTAAAAGGATGCCGGATTCCTTGGACAACAGCGCCAAAGGAAAAAGCAAAAAGGATAAATAATAGTAACGGCAGACGGCGGCCTTTGTTTGGGAGAGGCGAAACTTTATGTAAAGATAGAGACTTGTAAACATAAAAAATACCGACAGAGAATCGCCCAAGCTGTTGACATAGACAACGGTTTCAACCTGAATCGGATGCGTCAGAAAAATAAGCGCAGTGCAAAAGGCCAATGCCCTGTTGCGAAAGAGCGAGAGGATGATTAGAAATAATAACGCGGTATCAGCTAGATGAAACCCGGTATTGACCATATGCCATCCGGGAGTCCATTCTTTCCAAAGGCTCCATTCGGTGGCAAAGACCATCAACAAAAGAGGACGCCAGTAATTGCTGTTTAAATGGGCGCCCGCTACCAAGTTTTGCGAGAAATATTCCGGCAGATAATGCCAGTCTTTGATATATCTATTTTTTAAAATAAAATCATCATCATCCCAAAACATTTCATTGGGAAGGCTCCAGGTGTAAATCATAAAACCTAGAAGTAGTAATAAAAATATGGCGGCGGCGTTGCTTTGGGAATATTTCTTAATTTTTTCTATTAATTTCATTTTTTGACAATCGAAGGAATATCCGTATGATAAATATTCCAATCAAGGTGGTGATTAAACCTGGGCAGTACTTTACCTGAATCTGTAGACAATGAGAAATAAATTTTAGACTATGCGGCATCTTGCAGTTATTCATCGGTTTATTTTTGTTTTGATTGTTCTGGCATCTTCCGGCTGCGAGAAAATTTATTATTTTCTCCAGAAAGAAGGAGCTGAAGAAAAGGCGATTGTGGGAGAAGCTTTGCCTTTGGAAACAAATATTAAAGTGGAAGAAGTTCAGAAATTGCTGAAATTATACGGTTATCCTATCGGAAATGTCGACGGTAAAATCGGTCCGGCAACCCGGGCGTCTGTTCTTCAATTTCAAAAAAATAATGATTTGGATGAAACGCGGTTTATTGATCAAGCAACATGGGAAAAATTGCATATGTTTGATGACTATGGCCTTATTGCCAATGGAGCTGTGAGTGTGAAGGGGGTTCAGCAGGCTTTGTTGAACGCGGGTTTTCAAATTGGAAAAGCCGATGGTGTGATGGGCCCCAAAACTAAAAAAATGATTGTTGAGTTTCAAAAATCAAAGGGGTTAAGAGGAGATGGTGTCATTGGTTTGCAAACACTGCAATATTTATCGCAGCATCTGACAAAGCAATCGACGTCAGCATCCGAAAAGTAATCGAAAAGTAATGGAAAAGTAATATAATTTTTTATTTTATTTTAAAAATTTTGTGTTAATATCCTTAAAGTTTAATCTTACTATCTTACTTTTAAATATTTGTCATGAAAATACACGAGTATCAAGCAGTTGATTTATTTAGGCAAGCAGGGCTTCCTGTTTGTTCCGGCCAGATTGCGCTGGATGCTTCTGAAGCATTAAAAATCGCAGAAAAAATCGGATTCCCGGTTGTTCTCAAAGCGCAGGTGCTTGTCGGCGGCCGCGGCAAAGCCGGCGGCGTTAAGCTGGTTCACTCTCCCCAAGAACTTTCCCAGACATTCAATCAAATCAAAAATTTAAACATTAAAGGATATTCTGTCGAGAAAATCCTTGTTGCCAAAGTTGTTAATATTCAAAAAGAATATTACGCGGCCGTGACTATCGATAATATCAAAGGCGACATTGTCATCATCGCGTCCAATGAAGGCGGCGTTGATATTGAAGAGACGGCCAAGACTCATCCGGAAAAGATTTTGAAATTTTATCTAGAGGGAAATAAAACGATTGATAAATCCCGATGGAATGAATTTATCACCGCGCTTTTTCCTGATAGCAAATATCATCAGGAAGCGACGGGTATTTTTGAAAAGCTGCTCAAATTCTTCATTGAATTTGACTGTTCATTGTCGGAGATCAATCCTTTGGTGATTGATGACAAGGGGCAACTGATTGCGGCGGATGCCAAGGTTTTATTTGACGACAACGCGTTGTATCGACATGATCAGCTGCAGACGTTACGGGATTTTAAATATGATGATCAGGATGAAATCGATGCCAAGACCATGGGGTTGAGCTTTGTGAAGCTGGAAGGAAATGTCGGTTGTATTGTTAACGGCGCCGGATTAGCCATGGGAACGATGGATGCCATCAAGTTGTTGGGCGGCCAGCCGGCCAATTTTCTCGACGTCGGCGGAAGTTCCAATCCGGAAAAAGTTCTCAACGCGTTGAAGCTCATTTTAAAAAATAAAGACATCAAAGTCATTTTGATTAATATTTTCGGCGGGATTACCCGGTGCGATGATATTGCCAACGGCATTTTAACGGCCAAAAAGCAAATCGAACTTCCTGTTCCTTTGGTTGTCCGTTTAACAGGGACCAACGAAGAGGTGGCGAAAGAAATTTTAACCAAAGCAGGAATTACAACTTATAAATCAATGCGTGAGGCTGTGACCAAAGCCGTTGCTTTGGCAAAGTAAATAATAGATATGAGTATTCTCATTGATCAAAATACAAAAGTGATTGTCCAAGGAATTACCGGACGCGACGGTTCTTTTCATGCCAAGCAAATGCAGGAATACGGAACCAAGGTTGTGGGCGGAGTCACGCCTGGCAAAGGCGGCCAGGATGTCAACGGCATTCCGGTTTTTAATTCCGTCAAAGAAGCCAAAGATAAAAGCGGATGCAATGCCGCTGTCATTTATGTTCCGGCGAAATTTGCTAAAGAAGCGATGTTAGAAGATATTGCCGCGGATATTCCTTTGATTATCTGTATTACAGAAGGCATTCCGGTTATGGACATGGTTGAAGTTAAAAAAGCCTTGCGTGGAAAAAATATCCGTTTGATCGGGCCTAATTGTCCGGGTTTAATTTCTCCAGGAAAATCGAAAATTGGAATTATGCCGGGACACATTCATAAACCAGGATCCATTGGTGTTGTCTCTCGCAGCGGAACGTTAACGTACGAAGTTGTTTTCAATCTTTCTCAGCATAATATGGGCCAATCGTCCTGTGTTGGTTTAGGCGGAGACCCCATTATCGGCATGCGTTTTACCGATGTTCTTGGGCTTTTTCAGAATGATCCTGAGACCAAAGGTATTGTGATGGTCGGAGAAATCGGCGGGGGCGACGAACAGACAGCGGCGGATTTTATCAAGAACAATGTCACAAAACCCGTTGTTTCCTTTATAGCTGGCCGGACAGCTCCCGCTGGAAAACGCATGGGGCATGCGGGCGCTATCATTTCTTCAGGCGATTCAACGGCTGAAGCCAAGATGGCAACCTTAACTAAAGCCGGAGTCACAATTGTTGACTTTCCAGATGAAATCCCTCAAATTCTCGCCTCAAAGATTCGATAACCTCCCCGAAGATTGCATCGTTAAGATTAAACGTTTATTTTTTGTAAAAATCATGATAATGTCTTTGTGAACGTTTTTTAACAGATAAAGATTGATATGAAAAAAATTAAAAAGATATTTATTTCCGCTATTCACCAGAACGCAGGCAAAACCACGATTTCGCTGGGTTTGTATAAAACGTTTAAAGAGCGAAAACTGCGTACGGCGTTTATGAAGCCGGTTGGCCAGGAATTTGTCATGGCCCAAGATTTTGCCGTTGATAAAGATTCTTATTTGATGGGCGAAGTTTACCGTTGCCAAAAAAAGCTTAAGGATATGAGCCCTGTCACCATCGGTCGTGGTTATACAGAGAAATATATTTTTAATCCCCAAAGAGATACGCTTCAAAACAAAATTGCCAAATCCTTTAATAATCTGATTAAAGGGAAAGATGTCATCATCTGCGAAGGCACTGGACATGCGGGGGTTGGTTCGGTCATTGATTGTTCCAACGCCGATGTCGCGGCGCTTTTAGGATGCAAGGCCATTATTGTCAGCGGCGGCGGCATTGGACGCAGCATCGATGAAATTATTTTAAACAAAGCCCTGTTTGATTTAAAAAAAGTGGAAGTGTTGGGTGTTATCATCAACAAAGTTTTGCCTGATAAAATTGATAAAATCAAAATAGCCCTTCAAAAAGGACTTGAGAACAAAGGCATTCGTTTACTTGGAGTCATTCCGGACACGCCGATTTTATCCGCGCCGACCGTTGAACAAATTATGCAAAGGCTTGATTTGCGTTTGTTCTGCGGCGGAGAAAACATCAATACCCGCGTTAAGCACACCATTGTTGCGGCGATGGAGCCGCATAATATGATCGGACATCTCAAAGACGGAACTTTGGTCATCACATCCGGCGACCGGGTGGATAATATTCTGGTATCCGTCAGTTCTCACTTGGTTCATGAAGGAAGCGGCGCCCGTATATCAGCCGTTATTCTGACCGGAGGGTTAGTGCCGGATGACAAAATTGTTAATCTATTAAAGGAAAGCAAAATCCCGGTTTTGGTTTCAGATTTTGATACCTATACGGTTGCGGCCAAGATCGAAAACCTTACCTTTAAAATTCAAAAGACGGACAAAGATAAAATTTTAGAAGCCATGCGTTTGGTCAAAGATAACGTCAATGTCGATAGCATTTTGGAAAATATATAATCTATTCTGTTGAGCAGGAATATTCTCGAGCAGAATAATTGCTCCGAAGCAAAAGAACCAGTTTTATTAATTTTGCGAAGGAGAATAAAATAATCCGGATAAAAAATTTATGAAAAAAGAAACGGTCAGCGAGCAGAAAAAATCCAAGTTAAATCAGGTTGATGAGATCCGGTTTTTGAGAAAAATCGTTGATATCACTGCCGAAGACCTTGATCTGGCATTAATTCTTCATGAGGTTGTCAAGATCATGACAGAATTTGCCCATGCCGATTCGGTGTTTATCTATCTGTTTGATGAGCATAAAAAACATTTAGTTCTGATGGCATCCAAAACCCCTCACAAACGCGAATTGGGGAAAGTGAATCTGGCTATTGGAGAAGGTATTACAGGCTGGGTTGCCCAGGAAAGTAAACCGGTTGCCATTGGAAAGAAGGCCTATCAGGATCCCAGATTTAAGAGTTTTGATGTGCTGCCCGAAGACAGGTATGAGGCGTTTTTATCCGTACCGATTATATATAAGGGAAAGGCCACAGGGGTTATCAATATCCAGCATAAAAAGCCGCACGACTACCAGGAAAGTTTTGTCGGGGTTATTACTTCCATAGGCAAGCAGGTGGGAGGCGTTATTGAACATGCGCGCCTTTATAGTGAAACAAAACAAAAGGTTTTGCAGTTCGATAGCCTTATTAAGGTAAGCCAATCCATCACATCCGAACATTATCTGGATGAGATTTTAAACTTGATTGTGGTGGTTACGGCGGAAATGTTGAACTCCAAGATATGTTCAATCATGCTTTTGGATGAAAAGGGCGTTGAATTCGTCATTAAAGCCACGCAATCCTTAAGCGCTGAATATAAATTAAAACCGAATCTTAGGGTGGAAAATAGTTTGGTAGGAGAGGTTCTGAAAACTCGAAAGCCGCTCATTGTTTTTGATGTCCGTAAGGAACAGAAGTATTTTTACCGTGATTTGGCGGTCAAAGAAGGTTTGACCTCAATGATAGCCGTTCCTATGATTGTTAAAGACAAAGCGATTGGCATCATTAATGTTTACACGAAAAATCCGCATCATTTCACTCAAGAGGAAGTGAATGTTTTACAAATGGTCACCAACCAGGCAGCGGTTGCGGTTGAGAACACAAAATTAATGGAAGAAGCATTAAGAGCTAAGGAAGCGCTGGAGACCCGCAAACTTATTGAACGGGCCAAAGGTGTTTTGATGCGCATGAATAATCTTTCCGAGGAAGCTGCTTACCGGATGATCCATAAAAAAAGTATGGATTCCTGCCGGGCCATGAAGGATATTGCCGAGTCGATCATGCTCATGGATGAACTGCGTAAGTAATGGCAATTAAAACAGAAACGTCTCTAAAAGATTTAATTAATATTTTTTCTTGACATTTTAATTTGCTCCAACTATACTTGAAATGTTTTTAGGGCAATGAAGTCCTCTTTAAAAGCAATGTTGTTTTTGAAGAGGTTTTCTTATTTATAAAGAAAATTTTTTTTGGACATTGAAGTCCTTGGTCAATAAGTCAATGAATGGCTTGTGGCCAAGGACTTTTTTATTTTATCGGGCAATGATTGAGAGGAGGCGAATATGGTTAAGAAAATGCATATCATGGCTGGAATTATTGTGCTCTCACAAATAACTTTGGCAATTGGTCTATTTTTGGCTATCGAAGCACATTTGGTTTAAGCAAAAGAAAATCCTCGATTCCGAAAGGCGGAAATTGGGGTAAATTCGCATAATTTTTGCGTGCACATGTCCGCAAATTTTATGCAAAACAATGGGAGGAAACACAATGGAAACAGCAGCTACTCCGATTAGTGCCGGCGATACGGCATGGGTCCTAGCCTCAGCAGCGCTTGTTATGCTGATGACGCCTGGATTAGCGTTTTTTTACGGTGGTATGGTCAGACGTAAGAATATTTTAGGCATTCTTATGCAGTGTTTTGGTTGTTTGGCTATCGTTAGTGTTTTATGGGTGGTGTATGCGTACAGTCTTGCTTTTAGCAAGGGAAATGCTTTTTTCGGCGGTTTGGATTGGGCATTCCTTAAAGATGTCGGCCAGACAGGTTCCAGTTATTCTGCAGCTATTCCGCATTTGGCATTCATGATGTTCCAGGCGATGTTCGCAATCATCACGCCGGCTTTGATCATCGGCGCGTTTGCTGAACGCATGAAATTCTCCGCATTTATCGCCTTTACCGTTTTGTGGTTGACCCTTGTTTATGCTCCGGTCTGTCACATGGTGTGGGGCCAAGGTGGTTTTGTCTTAGGTTTAGGCGCTTTAGACTTCGCAGGCGGAACCGTCGTTCATATGAACGCTGGTATTGCCGGTTTAGTTGTAGCGTTGTTTATGGGAAAAAGATTAGGTATCGACAAACCGTCACTGCATAATGTTCCATTTGTTGTCTTAGGCGGCGCGTTACTCTGGTTTGGCTGGTTCGGTTTCAATGCCGGTTCAGCTTTGGGCGCTAACGGTTTAGCCGCGAGCGCTTTTATGACAACTAATACTGCGGCAGCTACTGCTGCGATCAGCTGGGCTGCTTTGGAGTGGATCTTCAGCGGAAAACCGACGATGTTCGGTACCATTACAGGCGCTGTGGCCGGTTTAGTCGCCATCACCCCAGCCGCTGGTTTCGTAGATTGCTCCGGCGCTATTTGGATCGGGCTTTTAGTCAGTGTATTCTGCTACTTCATGGTTAGCGTGGTTAAGCCTAAACTTGGTTACGATGATTCTTTGGACGCTTTCGGTGTTCATGGCATCGGCGGGTTTTGGGGTGCTATCGCGACTGGTATTTTCGCTAGCCCTGCCGTCAATGCGGCCGGTACAGGTCTTTTAGCAGGAAATCCTAAGCAAGTTTGGCTTCAGTTCCTCGCTTGTTTGGTGACGGTTGCTTGGAGCGGAATCGGTACATGGATCATCTGTTTCGCCGTCGATAAAACCATCGGTATGCGTGTTAGCCAAGAAGATGAAGTCATGGGTCTTGATTTAACTCAACACCATGAACGGGCATATACAATCATTGACTAATTTATTGTAGGAAGTTTGGAGTTAGGAGTTTGGTGGTTAGTCCCCACTCCAAACACTCTACACTAACCATAAAGGAGTAATTATATGAAACTAGTTATTGCCATTATTCAGCCTTACAGGCTTGAGGAGGTTAAGAAAGCTTTGTATTCGGCGGATGTTAATCTGATTACCGTCAGCGAAGTTTTAGGTCACGGACGTCAAGTTGGCGTCGATGAGTTCTATCGCGGCGTTAAGGAAACTGGCAATTTGTTAAGAAAGATCCGTTTGGAAATTGCGGTTAATGATAATTTCGTTGAGCCGACAATCAATGCCATTATCAAAGGCGCTAGGACCGGAAAAATCGGCGACGGTAAGATTTTCGTTCTGGATTTACCGCGCACAATCCGTATTCGTACCGGCGAAGAAGGCCCGAAGGCCATCGGTTAATTCAAACCATCTAAGACGGAAGATAGATGATGGAAGAAGGAAGGTGGGCGGCAATATTTGATCGGCCAACTTCCTTCTTCCTTTTTCTTCATTTTATTTTCGCGCAATCGACAATAGTAACAGCCTCGACGGGATTTTTAAAACGTTTGAGAATAAAAACCGATTTTTCCTCAATCAAAAGTCTTGACATCAATTGGGGTATTGGTTAATATTACGTTTGTTATTTCGAGGGCATCGATGTCCTCTTTGATCGAGGCGCGGGTTGCTTCTTTTAAAGAGGACTTTTATATTTATAACAATTAACGTACTGAAAATAGGGGGATCGTATGAGTCAAGCTCGTGAAGAAATCCTTAAGGCCTGTGCGGATGATGATTGCTGCTGCGACGGCAATTTCAGCGAACAACTGCCTGAATATTTCGGACAAAACGTATTTAGTCTCAAGGTGATGAAGCAGGTTCTTTCTTCGAAAGCGTATGCTTCTATTGAAAAGACCATTAAAGAAGGCGGCAAAGTTGACCCCTCCAGCGCGGATGAAATTGCCGAGGCCATGAAGAAATGGGCGATTTCTAAAGGCGCGACACATTTTACCCATTGGTTTCAGCCTTTAACCGGAACAACAGCTGAAAAGCACGATTCATTTATCAGCTGGAACGATGAAGGCGGCATCATTTTAGCTTTCAGCGGTAAAGAACTCATCCAGGGTGAACCGGATGCTTCTTCGTTTCCTTCAGGTGGATTGCGCGCAACTTTTGAAGCCCGCGGTTATACCGGCTGGGATCCGACATCTGCGGCATTCATCAAACAGGGACCGGAAGGTGCAACACTTTGTATCCCCACATTCTATATTGGTTATCACGGCGAGGCGTTGGATAAAAAGACGCCTCTTTTGCGTTCCATGTCTGCTCTAAGTAAACAAGTCTGCCGTTTGGCCAGTCTTTTTGGTATTGATACCAAAGGCAAGCGCGCTTATTGCACCTTAGGACCCGAGCAGGAATATTTTCTCATCGACAAATCTCATTATGAAGCCCGCATGGATTTGATCCAGACCGGCCGCACATTGTTTGGTCGTAAACCTGCCAAACATCAGCAGCAGGAAGATCAGTATTTCGGCGCTATCAAACCGCGCATCATGGCGTTCATGGAAGAATTGGACCGTACTCTCTGGGGTTTAGGAGTTCCTTCCAAAACTCGTCACAATGAAGTGGCCCCTGCCCAATATGAGATTGCCCCGATTTATGAAGACCTCAACACAGCGGTCGACCACAACATGATGGCCATGGAAGTTATGCGTCAGATCGCAGACAAACTCGGTCTGGTTTGTCTTCTTCATGAAAAACCCTTCGCCGGCGTCAATGGTTCCGGTAAACATAACAATTGGTCGGTCGTCGGTCCTGACGGCAAGAATTGGTTGTATCCGGGCAAGACACCGCAT
>JAHFGF010000225.1 GCA_023247595.1 Candidatus Omnitrophota bacterium | reverse complement strand
GTATCAAAACGCCGAGTTTGTTAACGGAACCAATGATGGAAAAAAAATTCCCATGGTCCCGACGCATGAAGTCAGCAGCGGCCTGATCGTCGGGTTTTTGAAGAATTATGATGTTTCTTTCATTGGGCATTATATCGGATCACGGTTTGCCATCAATGATACGCTTAATTCGACACCGGCGGCCAAGCCGTATTATGTTGTCGACGGAAAACTCGCGTATAAAAGGGATAACTTGGAAGTTTATTTTGAACTCAATAATATTTTCAACGAACTTTACTCAAACTATGTTTCGAAATCAACATTTTCATCCACGAAAAATTATTTTCCAGCCCCGGAACGCAATGTTAACGTCGGGGTCAATTTGAAATTCTAATCTGTGGGGGCGTCCTGCCTGTCAGCCGACAGGCAGGACGCCGGAGAGACGCCCTTCCCCGCATGGCCAGCCACGACAATAAAAATATTTCTTCTTATCCCCGGGAAGGCCAAGCCCTTCACGAGCATCTCGATTATTACGTCGAGCATGACGGCAAAATGGTTTTCACCACCGCCTACCATCTCAGGCGCGGGTATTGCTGCCGGAACCGCTGCCGGCATTGTCCGTATGAATTCAAAGCCCAAAATTAATCGTATTTTGTTATTTTATTCCGGACTAATCGTTTTATAATTGTTATGAATTCAATTCTGGGTGAGCAATAGCTGCCGAATGAGCGGCTGGGCGAGATTGTAGGAAAATCGGCTCATCAATTCCAGTGTTTCGAGCGTTTTTTCCTGATCACCGAGCGCGTGGTAGGCCAAGGCCAGCTGCGTGTAATATTCCGGACCGGCGTTGTAGGTGACGGCCCGTTGAAGGTAGGGAAGGGCTTCTTGAAATTTATTTTCTCCGGCGAGCATCATCCCGATTTCTTCATTGGTCTGAGCAAAGGGATGATTGTTGTCCGTCGAGAAATCCGGGCCAAGCCTGACAACTTCTTGATCATTGAGGAATTTTAATTTATCCATGCCGGTCTGATCATAAATGCGGGCCATTTGAAGATACGCGGGACGGAATGTCGGGTCATGATAAATGGCTTTTTTATAATTTTTTAAGGCGGCATCAAATTTGGAATCGTTTTGCAGTTTTTGGCCTATCCGATAATAGACTTTAGCGTAGAAAGCTTTGGGCAGCGAAGCTTCGAAGGCGCGCAGGGCGATAAGAAGGGCGATCAATAAAAGGAAGGTTGTTGTTTTCTTCATGAGCGTCATTGTAATATCAACATTTTTTAAAAGCAACCAAAAATTGTGGCTATGTTAAACCGAGTGAAGTATAAACTTCTTCTCACCGTTTTGATCTCATTATACGCTATGTATTTGCGTCTGGTCGTTATTCATGATTCCGGCCTGGGGGAGGATGATTTATACCAACTCCGTCAAATGCAGGGCGCTTTTAAGCCATTCTGGCAGCATTACACCTACGGCGACCATACGACGTTTCCCGGCGAGTATATTTTAGGGTATCCGATGATTTTGCTCTTCGGCGCCAATAAATGGGGTCTGGCGGTCCCTCATATTTTGGCGAATATCCTGGGTTTTTATTTTCTCTACCGCCTTTGCCAGCGATATTTTCAAACGACGTTTGCTTACGTGATTGCCTTTTTGATTTTTGGGCTTAATACGAATGTGGTTTACTACGGCTTGCGGTTTCGGCCGTATGCGGTTTTGCCGGTCTGGGCGTTGGGGAATTTTTATTTTGCGTATCTGATCTTTTACCGGTTTCAGGATTTGAAGAATTGGCAGAAGGTCCTGATTGCGGCATTCATGTTTTTTAGCATGATTTTTCACGCGTACGGATTGGCGATTGTCTTGCTGCCGCTTATTTATCACGGTTTTGTGTATTCTTTTTTAGAGAATAAGAAAATTCCCGGCACTGTTTGGCTGTTTCTTGGGGGAGCGGTCTTGATCTCTATTTTGGGCTGGGCGTGGTACGCGGCGTATAACTTTTTTGGGTTTGCTCCGAATATGACCGCTCAATCCATCTGTGACCCGTTTCAATATATCCCTGACCCTCGGCAAAATGTTGTCGGATTTTTAAAGGGGGTGGGGGGCAATCTCTTTGCCGGGATTAAAATCCTGGAAATTCTTCTCCTCGGCCTGACGGTGGCGTTCTTAAAGCCGCACAAAGCCCGTTTAGCGCAGGTTTTCTATGCGTTCCTGCTTATTATCCTCCCATTAACCCTGATTTTGCTCGCGGATGTCAAAAGCCAGTACTGGTTTTTGCCGCGGCAATTCGTCTGGGTCATTCCGTTTTTCGGCTTTTGGCTGGCCTGGTGCTGGGACAGCATTTTCACCGATTTGCCCTTGACAGGGAAAAAACAGCGTTTATAATTAAAACGTTCAATAATTGAACATTACTGGACAAGGCCTATCTGTTTATGCCCAAAGACGTTTTAGACGAACGAGAATTTGAACTCGTCAACATTATCGGCGCCAAACTCGGTTCCAACCAACGTGATTTGTCCCGCCACATGGAGTTATCCCTCGGCATGGTCAATATGCTCCTGCGCCGGCTGGTGTCGAAGGGTTTTATCCGCATCAACCAGCTGAATCAAAAGAAGGTCGAGTACATTTTAACGCGCAAGGGCTTCACCGAAAAGATGCGCAAATCCGTCAAATATACGATGAAAACGCTGAGCTCGATTGGCTTGATCAAGGAACACGTCAAAACACTTTTAACTCCCGTTGTGAATAATAACCAGCGGGAGTTTATTATTTTAGGGGAATCGGATTTCGCGATTATCGTCGAGATCGTCTTGAAAGAACTCTGCGGCG
>JAHFGF010000059.1 GCA_023247595.1 Candidatus Omnitrophota bacterium | reverse complement strand
AAATCCGCCGGCAAACCTTAAGAGAAAAACAAAAAACCAAACCGCCGGTACAAATAATTCCACGATGGTCAGCTGATTAAACATGCTGGCCCCGATTCCTGAAAATAAAAGCAAAAGATATCCGATGTAGGCAATCCCTCGGTCCTTAAACAATATTTTTGCCAGGCAGTAAAAACCAATCGCTCCGAAAAAAAAGTAAGACACTATGTATGTTGTGAAGGCCTGATAATAATTCAGGCCGATAAATTTTAAAAGAGGCACCAGAAGCGAGGCAGGATTAAACAGGTTACACAGGGTGATGGCGTAAAAAGGCGTGCCTAAAAGCACAAACGGATCCCACAGCGGGACAACGCCGTTTAACAGATTGTTAAAATAAAACTTCGTGACGCTGTAAATGGTGGCGGAATCCATGTTCAAGGGAATGCTGCCCGAAATGAAATCCCTAAACATGAACATCCATACCCCGAAGGGAATGACAAATTTCATCAGGCTTAAAAATAGTTGGGGGAATAACGTTTTAGATAATTTCACAGAAAAAACCCGCGCATGCTTTTCGAACCAAAATCACGTCGTATTATACAAGATGCCTGTAAAAAAACGGCAATAAAAGTCCGGAAACTACTTTTATAATCTTTGAGCGGTTGTTAGAATGAGCTCACTTAAAATTGAATTGCATTTCTCCATGAGGATTTAACAGCACATGTCCCACGCTTCAAACTCCGAAACCCCGGACAAAACTAAATATCTCTATCTTCTGTTAACTTTAGTTCTGGGTTTGATGATCCTCTGGCCGAGCCTTAGTTTTCAGGATTGGCTTTCAACCGGCGATCATGGACGGGATTTAGACGCGGCCGAAGAAGTCCTGCGCGGCAAAACCGTTTACCGCGATTATTGGTGGGTGTACGGGCCGCTCATGCCTTATTACTACGCGGTCTTTTATAAAATCTTCGGCATTAAAATCCAAAGCATTCTATTGGGGAAATTTCTCATCAAGCTCGCCGCCGGCGGTTTGTGCTTTCTGGCCGTCTCAACCCTCTTTACACCTCTCACAGCCATGATGGCAACGCTTTGGTTCTGGACGTTTCAGCAGGATTTCTTTTTTACCTACAGCCACATCGGCGGCATTCTCATGGTCATGGCCGTCATCTGGTGCCTGATGAATTACATCCTCGGACAAAAAAATATCTCCCTCTGGCAGGGGCTTTTCTTTTGTTTCACGCTCGCGATGATCAAAGTTAATTTCGGCCTGTCTTCGCTGGCTGTCCTTGTGGCATCCGCGTTTTACGTCGACTGGTCCAATAAAACTCCAGTCACATCTGCTAAGAAATTATTTTATCTTCTGGGAATCTTAATTATTCCGGCGATTATTGTTCTCGTCTATTATCAACTTTTAAAACCGCTACCCATGTATGAAATCCGCCAGTGCCTTCCCTATTCCAATGCTGACCAGCCCTATAACACGACTCCTTGGGCGGCGGTTATTTCTTTTTTAAAAATCGGCTGGGGTGAAGCCCAAAACAGCAAACCTCTTCTTATTTTTTATGTTCTGACTCTTTTGTGCTCGATTCAAACCATCACGCTCTGGGTCAAAAACGCCATTGAACCAGGCAAAAAACATTTTATAAAAATAGCCTGCATCGTCATGGGCATGTATTTCCTGGCTAATTTCCATGAATTTTTAAAAAGCGGCGTTTGGTACCGCTGGTTCTGGGCTCAGCCGCCGCTGATTGTTTTAGTGTTCATCATTTTTGAAACAGCCACGGCCAGCATCCATAAAACGATCCGTTCGTTGTTGTGGGGCGTCATTGCCTTAATGGTGGGCATTATCGCTGTCAGCTCATGGCAGGCGTCGATCAGATTCAAAACACCCGAGCAGATGATTGCCGGCGCGCGCGGCGGAATTTATGTCGCCAACCCGGGAGATTGGGTTAAGACGGTCAATGACACAACCGCTTATCTGAATACGACATTGAAGCCCGATGAAACATTTTTCGCTCTTCCCTATGACATCCTTTACTACTATCTGACCGGGAAACCAAATCCGTCGCGGCAGACCATCTTTTTTGAACACATCAACATTCCCGCACTGCAGGAACAAAAAATCATCAAAGAATTGGAACTCAAAAAAGTCAATTATATTGTGCTCTCCAACCGTTTCAATTCCCCAGAGCGCGGTCTCGGTTTGCTTGGAACCACCTATTGTCCGATCATCGGAAAATACATCAATGATAACTTTCTCCTCGTCGCCCGCTTCGGCGATTGGCAGCACGTCCCCGGCTGGGGCTGGGCGCATGGGACGATGGTTTTAAAGAGAAAAACCTTCTTATAATTCCAACCACAAACAGAAAAACATCCCCTCGCGTGAGCAAGGAGATGTTTTAACAATGTCTATCTTGATAAATCCGAATTTACTTTTTATGACGGAAAATGATCCGGCCTTTGGTCAGATCGTAAGGTGACAAGGCAACGGTTACGGCATCGCCGGGGATGATTTTGATAAAAAATTTCCGCATTTTTCCGGCGGGGTAAGCGGTGATGTTATGTCCGTTGGGCATCACAACGGAAAACTGGGCGTTTGACAGTGCTTTGGCAACAACCCCTTCGACTTCAATGGCATCTTCTCTAGGCATACGCTCTCTTTTTAGTTCAATTCTGGTTTTCGTTTAAATGAACATGACAATAAAGTTCAGAGTTATAAATGCTCAGGGCGTGTTTGCATCCCTGTTTTTTACAAACTCTTCCTTTAGGGAATTTTTTTACGTGGCCTTTTTTTCTAGCTTTTTTTGCGTGCATACCGTTTTTCTCAATTGATAAACCTCGCAAGCGTAATAATACCGAGGCGCTTAATTCTTAGTTTTCTTCTTGTAAACAATTTTTCCGTTGGCAATTTCTTCAAAAACGTTTGTGATAATTTTATTTGTCGACGGATTTTCTAATAGGGACGGTTTCCCTGATGCCAACTCCGCCGCACGGAGCATGGCAATACGCACGAGAGAAAACAATCCGCCGCCGGATTGCTTTAATAGATCCTGAACACAATAAACACCTGTTGTATTAACAACTCTTTTACCGGGAACTGCCGCCATGATGCTCTCCTTATTCCTGATTCTCCAGGACTTTTACATTAATCGCACAACCGCGATATTAAAATTATTCTTCAACCGCGCTATAGCATTTTTTCAAGATAGGGCCGTATATGAAAAGCCAAAAAACCTTTATGCGCGTTCTGAATCTCAAACTCAACTTCCTGACCTTCTGATAAATCGCCGAACTGGGTATCCCAAAGACATTCCTTGTGAAAAAGCGCTTCATCGCCGTTGTTGGTTAATATGGCTCCATATTCCTTTTCACGAAACAGCTTGATGATATTTCCCTTTTGCACGTTTCAACTCCCTTATTGATTCGGGTTAATCGGCAGAAATATGGATATACTTTTAAAGCTTAATTGAAAAAACTTTGGATAAACCGTTTGATTTTTGAAAAACTTCTGCCCAATCCTCATTTCCGTGTTTATGGAATAAAACGACAAATCACACAAGCATTAATGGTAAATTCCATTGAACACTTCAATCAGATTAATAGACGGTATGTCTGGCAGATATCAGGAAAGTCTTTTGAGAGATCTGTTTGGTGGGAATATCTATTCAAATGATTGTGGCTACTATACTCGCTATTAGGGGAAAACACAACGACTATTAAATTAAGAGAACGGATTTCGCCAAAGCTGCCTGCCTAAAAATATCATAAAAATCATGCCGGCGATTGTCCCGGCAAACGCGAGAAAATAGCTGCTTAATAAAGGAAGCCAATTTTGATAATAAAACTGAATTTCGTGCGCGCCTGTTTTAACCCAAATGGCCTTAAATATCAGATATGCCTTGAAAACCGGCACCGGTTTGCCGTCAACCTTCGCATGCCATCCGGAGTTAAAAGCATCAGCATAAACCAGCCACGCACCTTGGGCAGATTGAACATCAATCTTCGCGGTTAATTGATCATTTGTGAATTTTGTGACATCAATTTTCCCCTGCTGTGAACCGCTGCCGTAACCTTCATTGAGAATTTCCTGGGCCAGACGCGCGTCGCCATCGCTTAAAATCGCGGCAGAAAAAAGATCGCCTGTTCCCCGCATCCCTTCCTTAGCTTTTTGTTCACTGTCAAAATAAACTCCTTTTGATACCAATCTTAACTTCGGGACACCGCAACCCAACGTATTTAACAAATCACCATTCACGCTGGTACGGCTTTCGGTCAAACCGGAAAATCCTTTGGCATATCCGTCCACATGGAAGGGGCAATGGCACATGTCAAATTGCGCGAAATCGCATATCGTGGAATATTGCGCGCCGCCACCTTTACGGACGGCTAATCGATAGGCGTCCTCCTGCCTTCCCGCAAGAGGATCCATGGATCTGGCGGGTTGAAAAATGACAGGCGAAACAGAAACCGTATGAGAAAATTGTTTATACTCGTCGCTGATTTTTGGAAAACTCTTAAGCGCGTAGGCATGAACGTTATAGGCTTCAAAAAAAAGAACACCAAATATTAAAATCAAAGCCGCGGCATTCACAAGCTTCTTTTCCAATTCAATCCTTTTAAATTTCTTAAACCCGGTTTCTACGGCTTGCAATAACAGCAGTCCCGCGATCAATAGAATTAGCGGCGCTAAAAATATTCTTACTTTCGTCTCATCCAGCCAGAGCGAGAAAAAATGATCTTTGGTGGCGTTATCCAAAGCGAGTTCATATAAACGGCTGCTGGTTATCCTTAACGCGTCGCTTAAAAAAATTCCGACTGCAGCAAGCAGAATAATAAATTTGGTCCTTTCTCTGCCTGCGACTGCTAAAAAGTTTTCACAACCAAACCCTGCGCAGATGAGAATCAATATTTTTATAAGTCCGTAAAAAAACGCCAGGTGCCGATAATAGCCCAAACCAGGAACCAAATAGTAAAACACAATGGACCACAGCCCCTGAAAAGATAAGGCCACCAGCGCCAGGATCGTAAATAAAAACGCGTACAGGCGTTGTTCCCTTACGCGCAATGCCGCCCAAATAAAAAAGACACACGGCAAGAAACCAATGTAATGGTTCGAATACTTAACAGAAAAAAGCTGAATAACAAATTGCGGCAAACTGCTCGACTCGCCGCCATGCACCAAAAACGTGTTTAAAGGATTCTTCCCGGAAGTCGTGCGGGAGAGAAGATCGACGCTATTCTTAAAGTCAGACAAGATAAAAACAAAGGCTAAAAGAACCGCTGCCGTTATCGCGAGGAAGATAAGACCCCTCGGTGTCTGCCGCCCAATCGCCTGAAGAATATTCCGTTCGCGGACAAAAAGCATGACACCCATCACAAGAAAAATAAAAAACCAGATGATTGCCAGATAAACGGTGTTTCCCATAACCCACAAACTCAACACCAATCCCAAAAGCCAAAGGTATTCGCTTTTTTTCTTTTCGAAAAACAATAAAAAAGCGTATATGGCCAAAGGAAACATGTAAAAAAACCGAAGGTCAAAATAAATCTGCTCGCCCCAGGAAGTAGCTCCGTGCATAGCTGCCAGACAGACAAAAAATACAACGCTCCGTCGTTTAAACAAATGCCCCGACAACACATACATCCCTAGTAACAGCACCAGCTGTTCGGCAACAACAGAAACCTTAAATAGAATAAGGACATCCTTGACTCCGAGGAGCAACCCGCCAAACATCGTCGCGTAACTCATCAAAGAAAGCTGGCGCAGCTGCGTTAAATGGGCTGGAATGCCGAATGGCTCAAACGGCATCCATTGGGCAATGGAGTGATCAAAAAACAATTGATTATAAAAAAAATAAAAACTCTGAAAAACAAATTGGGTGTCATGGGTAGGAAAATAGGAAAAACTGAAAAAAGGGGCATTCAAAAAAATCACATAAGAGACAAGAATCAAGAAGTCACATCTTATAAAAAAATTTATGAACCGCTGAACGAACATCGATTGGGCGCTATTCATGTTTATAATCTTTGCGAAGGCTGAATAATGGACGCTGTTTGACCTCAATATACAGCCGCCCGACGTATTCTCCAACCAATCCTAATATGAATATCTGTATGCCTCCGAAAGCGAAAATGGGCAGCGCGGTCGATGCCCACCCCGGAACAGGACCCGTGGTGTATTTGATGTAGAGAACCCAGCAGACGGCTACAAAACACCCGAAACAAATAAAAATCCCTAACAATGAAACCAACCGCAAAGGAAAATACGAGAACGAAATAATTCCGTCGAGCGAAAGCGAAAAAAGAGCCCTGAGATTAAATTTGGTTTTTCCGGCCTTGCGGGCTAACCGTTCATAGTGCACCACCGCATAGTGGTTATCCATTTTAAGAATCATCGCGCGGATAAAACGGTTGCGCTCAGAAAGCACGTTAAATTCATCGACCAGCGATCTGGCCATCAGGCGAAAGTCTCCATGATTATGGACCACCTCAACCCCTAGCCCTTTGAGCAGCCGGTAATAATTTTCGGAAAAAAATCTTTTCAAAATATTATCCGTCGAACGATCCTGCCGAACACCTAAAACAAGGTCATAATCTTTTTGATAATACGCGATCATTTCACCAATCTTCTCCGGTGGATCCTGCAGATCGGCGTCGATGGTTATAACCGCGTCGCCTTGCGCGTAATAAAGTCCGGCGGATATCGACCCTTGATAACCGAAATTCCTGCGTAAAGCGATGACACGCGTTTTTTTGTCGGAGGCGAACAATCGGTCGAGGACTTTTTGAGTATCGTCGGTTGAACCGTTATTAACATAAACAACGCGGTAATCCGTTATCTTTCGTTCGCGCATAAGACCGGTTAACACTTCTTTTAAACGGTCATGCGTTGCGGGAAGAACTTCCTGCTCGTTATGGCAGGGCACGACGACGGAAAGCAGGCCCAAATTTCTCAAAACAATCTCCTGTTAAGCGCTGACTTTTAAACGCACAAATTCCTGGACAGTTTCGATCATATAATTGATCATCGGCTGGGTAATGCCCGGGAACACGCCCACCCAAAATGAATTCTTAAGAACCAATGCAGTGTTGGTCATCTTGCCCGAAATCCGATAAGCGACATCTTTATAAGCGGGCTGTTTTGTAATATCCCCGCCGAAAACAAGCCTTGTGCCGATCTTGTGCTTTTCTAAATGTTCGGTCAATTCTTTCCGTGAAAACGACGCCTCAGCGCGGATGGTCAAAGGAAAACCAAACCAGCTTGGCTCACTGCCTTGGGTAGGCTGAGGCAATATGAACACATCGTTGAGCGATTTTAATCCGTCATAAAGCCGCTGCCAATTTTCCCGTCGGGATTGAATGAAACCTTCCAGCTTTTTTAATTGCGCCACACCAACAGCCGCCTGCATGTCCGTCAACTTGAGGTTATAACCAATGTGCGAATAAATATATTTGTGATCGTATCCGTCGGGAAGATCACCTATCTGCCAATCAAACCGCTTGCCGCAGGTATTATCTTTGCCCGGATCGCACCAGCAGTCGCGCCCCCAATCGCGGTAGGAACGGATTATTTTCTCCAGGACAACGTCGTCGGTCAAAACGCATCCGCCCTCGCCCATGGTGATGTGATGCGCCGGATAAAAACTAACCGTCGCTATATGGCCATAGGTTCCTGTAAGTTTTCCCAGGTATTTCGATCCTAAGGCATCGCAATTATCTTCGATAAGCCAAAGCCCGTGGCGTTTGGCTATTGCCGCTGCTTCATCAACACGGAAAGGATTGCCGAGCGTGTGCGCGAGGACGATCGCTTTTGTTTTCGATGTTATAGCCGCTTCAAGCATCTTTAAGTCAACGCCAAAGGTCTCCAAATCCACGTCGACAAAAACCGGCGCGAGACGATTTTGAACAATGGGATTGACGGTGGTGGGAAACCCGGCCGCAACGGTTATGACCTCATCGCCCTCTTTAAGCCTTCGCCCTGCGAGTTTGGGAGAACACAACGCGCTTATAGCCAGCAGATTGGCCGATGAACCAGAGTTACACAATGACGCGGAACGCAATCCGAAAAACTTCTGAAAATCCCGCTCAAACTCCTGCGCGAAGCGCCCGGTGGTCAGCCAGAAATCAAGCGAAGCATCGACGAGATATGCCATTTCATCGCCGTCAAAAACTTTTCCGGAAGCCGGAATATATGTTTTTCCGGGGACAAATCCCGAAGAAGGAAATTGTTCCTGATAAAATTTCCTCACTTGTTCAAGGATCTGTTGGCGTAATTGTGGAGGGTTTGTCATTGTTTTAATATTTTTTCCTGCGCGGATATCCAAGCAATGGTCGCGCGCAAACCATCTTCAAGTGATGTGGCGGGCCGCCAATGCAGCTGCGCCGCGGCCTTGGCAGGACTTCCTGATAACCGCCAATATTCCGACGGGCGATGAGGGAGAGCGCCAAACTCCGGCGCAAGTTTCGACCCCATTAAATCTATAATTTTTAGAACGAGCGCCTTAACAGACATCTCAATTCCGGTTGCCGCATTGAATGTCTCGGCGGTCACATTACGCGCAACCGCGGCCGCGAGAAATGCCGCAACTACGTCGTCGATAAAAATAAAATCCCTCGTCTGTTTTCCAGTCGTCAATTTCAAAAATGTTCCGCTAAGAACGGCATAGATGACAGAAGATACGAGACGCTGACGATCCTCGCCCGGACCGTAGACCGTAAACGGTCTTAAGGTCACAGCAGGCAAACCCTTTTGACGGCAAAACTGCTGCACCAGTTCACCGGCAGCTGCTTTTGAGACTCCATATTCTGAAACTGGATTGGGAGAGACATCTTCCGCCAGCATTTCTCCCGACGGATACTCAAAACATGAACCGCAGTGGATGAAGCGTTCGACTCCAGTGGCGTGCGCATATTCCAAAAGCTCCCGCGTCCCTCGGACATTAACGGCGGCCATCCGCGCAGGGTCATTTTGCCCAATCCCGACGCCATAAGCGCCCAAATGAAATATCCATTCCGGTTTAAATTTGAGACCCAAAAGTTCTTTCACTTCAAA
>JAHFGF010000224.1 GCA_023247595.1 Candidatus Omnitrophota bacterium | reverse complement strand
CGGCTATTCGGTCACTGCCTTGGATTGTCCGAGCCGGAGTCAAAAATATGCCAATGTGAAATCTCTTGATTATAGTCGGTATCGCGATGCTTTTATAAAAGCAGGCCAGCAAGGTTATCAAGAAGCCCTGTTAGTTAATTCTAACGGATATGTCTTTGAAGCCAGCCGTTCCAATGTCTTCTATATTAAAAAGGAAACTGTTTTTACGCCGGCGTTGTCGCTTGGCTGTCTAGATGGCATTACAAGGCAATTGATTTTGGCCTGTGCCCGTGAACATAAAGTGAATGTCAAAATGGTCAAGCCCAGCGTCAAAGATTTCTGGACCAGTGATGAGGCCTTTTTGACTAATGCTATTATTGGCGTCATGCCTATGACAAAAATTAATGGAAAGACAATTAAGTTGGGAAGAATCGGGGATTTAACGTACCAATTGAGAAATTGGTACCTTAAAAAGATTCTGCCGGCCTCGCCCATCGCAAATCCTCTGAATGCCTGTGTTTAGTTTCTGGCTATGTTTTTTATTCTAAAACCCGCCGAGGAAAATCTTGCCCTTTAAACAGGGTGTCGTTATAATGGGGCGTTATGATTTCAATGAGATGGAAACTTGTATTGCTGACAGGGATTTTCTTCGGATTTTCCAATCTGTCCTTTTCACAAGTCAATAAAGACGCCCCTCTTTCTGACATCGAACAGGTCAAAGCCGAATTATTTGAAAAAGTTGCCGAAAATAGAAAATCGCAGGAGTATAAGCCCGATTGGCAAAAGGATTTTGAGTCGTTGCAGTTTAAACTTAACGATGAAATTGCGCGCAACATGCGTTTGAACATTGAACAGAAAATTTTACAGAACGAAGAGACCAAATTAAAAAAAGAATTACAGGACAAACAGAAAAAAAGTCTGGACTTAGAAAGTAAGGTTCATGATCAAGTAGAGCTGCAGGACCAAAAAAAGTGGAAGGCCCGAATCGCCGACGAGCAAAAGCAATTTGAAAAACAGCTGGCAGATAAGAATCGTGAATTGAAGGAAAACCAGCGTGACTTAAAACTGGTGGAAGATAAAGTCACGGTCGCGCAATTAAAGCTGAAATTAATGGGCGTTGAAGATTATTCCGACAAGCTTTTAGCGGTTCAGCAGCAACGGGATTTGTTGGAAGCCCAACTCATCAGCCAGGAAGAGAAAGAAAAGAACCTGATTGAGAAAATCAAAGAAATTAAAGGCAGCCGAAAAAAGATGGATCCCTCCTTGGCTGCTTTAAAAACTGAGATTGACGGATTAAGAGAGGAATTAAAGCAGATTGAAAAAAAGCAAAATGCCCTGACCGGTAAGTCAGGCCCCTCCGCGCAGGAACAGATTGAAATTTTATCCAAACAAAGAGCGAGTTTAGTTAGAGAAAATATAGAAATCAAGGCAAAAATCGATAGGTACAAATCGTCGCAGAAAATGGGCATAGAAAACAAGAGAGTCAAAGATTTGGTTGAAGCCATTTCTGCCGTCGATGCTGCCAACAACGATCTCAATGAAGAAATTAAAAATTTAAACGAGAATATCATCATTTTAAAAATGCGCGTTAAAAAGTTGGAATACAAAGATGAATCGATGAGAGCTATCAGAGGCAAAAATAATGCTACGGACTCAACGAGAAATTGAGTCTTAAACGAAGGAGTTGTTTATGGACGAGATATTAGAAATCCTTTCCAAAGACGCCAGGCGCACGCCGCAGGAAATTGCTAAGCTTACCTCCAAGAGCGTCGAGGCTGTCAAGAAATCCGTTAAAGAATACGAAGATAACGGTGTCATCCTTCAGTACAAAACCGTTATTAACAAGGAATTGCTTCCGGACAGCAAAAATTGCGTACGCGCGTTAATTGAAGTCGGGATTATGCCGCAGAAAGATTTGGGTTTTGATTCCATCGCCGAGCGTATTTTCAATTTTCCGGAAGTTAAAAGCTGCTATCTGGTGTCCGGCGGCTACGACCTTTTGGTTGTGGTGGAAGGTGATTCCATTCAGATGGTCGCGGAGTTTGTCGCCTCCAAGCTGTCGCCCATGCCCAATGTCCGTCAGACGGCAACACATTTTTTACTCAAGACATATAAGGAAGATGGTCAAATTTTTAAAAAGAGCATTAAACATAAACGGCTAAACATCTCGCCGTAAGAAGGGCTTTCGCATGCAGATTTCTAAAAAAGTACAAGAATTAGCTCCGTCCGGAATTCGGGCTTTTTTCGATTTGGTGCTTGGAATGAAGGACGTTATTTCTTTAGGCGTCGGAGAACCGGATTTTGTGACGCCGTGGCATATCCGTGAAAAAGCCATCTCATCGCTTGAGCAGGGATCCACGTCATACACCTCCAATAAGGGAATGCCGGAATTGCGTAAAGCAATTGCCCAGCATTTGAAATCAAAACACAAGCTTGATTACGATTTTGAAGAAGAGGTTTTAATTACAGTCGGCGTCAGTGAAGCGCTCGATCTGGCCATGCGTGCGATTCTTAATCCAGGAGACAAGGTGCTTATTCCCGAGCCGTATTATGTGGCTTATACAGCCGTTGTTCATTTGGCGGGCGGTGTCGCGGTCACTATACCGACGTCACCCAAGAATAAATTTAAGCTTACGCCTCAAGACATTCAAAAAGCGTATACGAAAAACGTCAAAGCCCTTTTGTTGGGATATCCCACCAATCCGAGCGGAGTTTCGTACACCAAGAAAGAATTAACAGCGTTGGCAGCGATGGCAAAGAAACTTGATATCGTGGTTATTTCTGACGAGCTCTATGATGAATTAACGTATGATTACGATCATACGCCCATGCCCACATTGCCG
>JAHFGF010000058.1 GCA_023247595.1 Candidatus Omnitrophota bacterium | reverse complement strand
GGTATGCCGGATATTGATATTGATTTCTGTTATGAACGAAGATCAGAGGTCATTGAGTATGTTTCCCAGAAATATGGGAAAGATAACGTGGCGCAGATCATTACTTTTGGAACCATGCAGGCCAAAGCTGCCGTGCGTGATGTCGGCCGCGTGATGGACATGGCTTATGCCGACGTGGACCGCATCGCGAAATTAATTCCCAATGAATTAGGGATCACGATTGATCAGGCCTTGCAGGTGGAGCCGCAGCTGCGTTTGTTGGTTGAAGGGGACAGGATCGCCAAGCAGTTGTTAGAAACCGCCCAGGTTTTGGAAGGGTTAAACCGTCATTCGTCAACGCACGCCGCCGGAGTTGTCATTTCCGATAAACCGTTAACCGAATATGTTCCGCTCTGTAAAGGTACGGACGGGCAGATCACAACCGGTTATGACATGGACGGTGTGTCGAAAATCGGCTTGTTGAAAATGGATTTTTTAGGGTTAAGAACCCTGACTGTTATCGACGAGGCTATCAAACTGATTCAGCGGACGCGCGGCGTCAAGGTTGATATTGAAAACATTCCATTTGAGGATCAGCGAACGTATAGCATGCTTTCAGCGGCCAACAGTTTTGGCGTGTTCCAGCTGGAAAGCGGCGGGATGCGTGATCTGCTCAAAAAAATGAAGCCGTCGCAGTTTGAAGATTTGGTCGCTATTTTGGCCTTATATCGGCCCGGCCCCATGGGCAGCGGCATGTTGGATGATTTCATCAAACGCAAACGCGGAGAGGCTCCGATCAAATATCCCCATGCCAAACTTGAAGGAGTTTTAAAAGATACCTACGGCATTATTGTTTATCAGGAACAGGTTATGCAGATTGCCAACGTTTTGGCGGGTTTCTCCATGGCTCAGGCCGACGATTTGCGTCGGGCGATGAGTAAAAAAATTACAGAGGTCATGGAAAAGGTCCGCCAGCAGTTTGTCATTGGCTGCCAGAAAACCAGCAACATTTCTGAATTTGAATCCAACAAGCTGTTTGATTTGATTGATTATTTTTCCGGTTATGGGTTTAACCGCAGTCATTCGGCCGCTTATGCGCTCATCACGTATCGGACGGCGTTTTTAAAAGCCAATTTTCCTGTTGAGTTTATGTGCGCGCTTCTGACGAGCGAAAAAGATAATACTGAAAAAGTAGTTGAGTACGTCAAAGAAGCGGAGGCCATGGGAATTAAAATTTTAAATCCGAATATTAATACGGGCATTGCCACGTTTAATGTCATTGGCGAGAATGTCGTGGATTACGGTCTTCTGGCTATTAAAAATGTCGGCGGGCTGGCCATTGAATCTTTGGTTAAGGAGCGCCAGAAAAACGGTCCCTATCAATCGCTGTTTGATTTCTGCAACCGTGTTGACTTGCGGCTGAATAACCGCAAAGTGGTGGAAAGTTTGATTAAATGCGGGGCCATGGATTGTTTTAAGTTCAACCGCGCGCAGTTGTTCAGTATTGTCGACAGGGCATTGGAATTAGGAACAAAAGCCCAGCAGGAAAAGGAATCCGGCCAGATGTCTTTTTTCTCGATGGGCGATCATTCCACGGCGTTTAACAAAGAGACCGATCTCATCCCTGATCTCAAAGAATGGCCGCAGGCGCAGGTGCTGGGTTATGAGAAAGAACTGCTTGGTTTTTATCTAAGCGGCCATCCGCTTGACCGTTATAAGACGGAAATCGCGGAATTTTCTGACTGCACAACCAAATCCATTAAGAAAGTCATTGACGGCCAAGAGGTTAAAATCGTCGCGTTATTGAAATCCGTTAAACTGACGACCACTAAAAAAACCGGCGAACGGATGGCGATTATACGTTTTGAAGATATTGAAGGAGAGTTAGAAGCGGTCGTATTTCCATCGTCGTATGTCCATGTGGCCGCTAATTTAAAAGAAGGCAACGTGGTTATCATCAAAGGACGCGCCAGCTTAAAGGATGATGCGCCCAAAATGATTGTCAGCGACGTCAAGGGAATTGACGAGGTTTATAAATTAATCAGGGCTATTAACGTGGATGTTTCGGAGTACGGGGTTGAAAATCTGGATCAGATTAAATTTAAATTGGCCCGCTTTCCAGGTAAGATTCCTGTTTATTTGCAGCTAGATACGAAAAATTATAAGAGTGTGCAGATTCTTGTGGGCAAAGAACTTTATGTCTCGCCGAGTGAAGTGCTTATGGACGAAATTAAGGGGCTAGTCGGAGAGAAGAAATTCCGGGTTGTGATTTAAGACGATCTTGATGATTAAACCAAAGCCGCGTGAGATGGAATTTTAAATCCTTGACACCATAAACCCATGTTGATACTATCGTTACGCAATTAAAGTTTAAGTGGATTTGCGCGCTCTAAATCTGCCCTTAGGAGGAGATAGAACTCATGACAAAAAAAGATATTGTATTACGCATCACAGACATGACAGGGATTAAGCAGGTTGATGTTAAGAAAATTGTTCAAAAAACGTTTGATGTTATCATCGATAGCCTCATGCGCGGAGAGAAAGTGGAGTTGCGTAATTTTGGTGTGTTTAAAATTAAAGAACGCCGCGCCCGTTTTGGCCGTAATCCGCGCACCGGTCAAAGCGTTCCTGTCCCGCCCCGCAAAGTTGTTGTCTTTAAGCCTGGTCTTGAAATGAAACATAAAATGAAATAATAGATGCGATTGACGAAGTACGATCAGTGTTTAAATATTTCACTTAACGAAATTTTGACTTTCTACTTTTTAAATGGAAGTAACAAATTTCTTAATATTTGTCATTGGAAAAGCAAAGGTCAATTAGGGCACGGCACGCCGTGCCCTTACATTTTCATGGATTTATGAAGAATCTATTTTCTATTCCCCGCGGCACATCCGATATTTTACCCGCCATGATTCCTTCTTGGAATCACATTGAAACCAAGGCCAAAGAGGTGTTGGCTATTTATGGTTTTTCTGAAATCCGCACGCCGATTTATGAAGACATTAATCTTTTTAAGCGTTCCATGGGACAGACCAGTGATGTTGTTAACAAACAGCTTTTGGAAATATTAAATAGTCCGGCCTGGGTTCCCATGTCCCAGAAAGAAGCGGATCAGTATCAAGCCCAAGGACTGCTTAAAACTTTTGATGCCGCCAAGAGCGCTGGGCTTTTGAGTGAAGGGGGATTAGCCCTTCGGCCGGAAGGCACCGCCAGTGTTGTTCGTTCCTATATTGAAAACCGTCTGGATGCCAAAGAAGGGTTGTCAAAATTATTTTATATCGGACCCATGTTCCGCGGAGAACGGCCGCAAAAAGGACGGCTCCGTCAGTTTCATCAAATCGGCGTCGAGGCAATAGGAGTTGATACAGTTTCTCCCTATCTTGATGCGGAAGTCATTGGCGTGGGTGTAAGATTGCTGCAGGAATTTGGCCTGTCTGGTTTCAAATTAAAGATCAACAGCCTGGGCACCAAAGAAGACAAAGAAAATTTTTCTAAAATTTTACGTGAGCGGTTAAAGGTCAAATTAAATGACCTTTGTGAAGACTGCCGAAACAGATTCGACCGCAATGTCTTTCGCGTGCTGGATTGTAAAAATCCCGGATGCCAAGAAATTGTGAATAGTTTAGAATTTGATGACAGCCATTTGTCCGCGGAAAGCAAAACTTATTTCGCGCAAGTCAAAGAAGCGGTCGCCAGTTTAAGCATCGCGTGTGAATATGATCCGAAATTAGTCCGTGGGCTTGATTATTACACGCATACTGTTTTTGAATTTATCGGAGGCGGATTGGGAAGTCAGAATGCTCTGGGCGCTGGCGGACGTTATAACGGGCTCGTTAGTGAACTTGGCGGACCAGCGGCCGATGCTGTTGGTTTGGCGTTAGGTATTGAACGCATCCTTTTGTCTTTGGGCGACAAGGATTGGGCGGAAAGAAAACTTGATTCGTTCATGGTCACACTTGGAGAAACAGCTTATAAAAGAGCTTTTGTTATTGCGGATTTTATTAGAAAAAGCAATATCAGCTGTGACATGGCGCATCGGCCGGGCGGGTCCATGAAAAGTCAGATGCGATTGGCGGATAAACGCCAAGCGAAGTACGTCCTGATTTTAGGCGAAGATGAAGAAAAAAGTCATTCGGTCGTTGTTAAAGACATGTCAACCGGCGATCAGGAGCTGGTGGGTTGGGATGAGGTTGTTGAAATTTTGAGTAAGAAATTAAAGCCGTAAACGAAAGGTTTTTGGTTTATGTTAAGAACGCACACCTGTGGAGAATTAAATAAAAATTTTAAAGACCAGAAAGTCGTTCTGTGCGGATGGGTGCACCGCCGGCGTGATCAGGGAAAGTTAATTTTTATTGATATCAGAGACCGTTACGGTATAACCCAGGTCGTGTTTGTCAAATCCGTTGCGCCGGAAGTCCATCAGATCGCGGAGAAGCTGGGCCCGGAATTTGTCGTCAGGATTTCTGGAACGGTTAATGTCCGTCCCGATAAAAATGCCAACAAAGATATTCCCACCGGTGATGTTGAAATTTTAGCGCAGGCCCTGGAAATTTTAAATCCCAGTTTAGTTCCGGCTTTTGAAATTGATGACAATTCTTTGGTTTCCGAAGATGTCCGTTTAACGTACCGTTATCTGGATTTAAGAAGGCCCAAAGTATTACATGCGCTAAAGACACGGCATCAGTTGTGTTCAACCATCCGTCAGTTTTTAACCAACGAACAATTTTTTGAAATCGAAACGCCCGTGCTTACCAAATCGACACCCGAAGGCGCCCGTGATTTTTTGGTCCCGTCCCGATTGAAGCTGGGCGAATTTTTTGCTTTGCCGCAGTCCCCGCAATTGTTTAAACAAATCCTCATGGTTTCCGGCATGGATCGTTATTTTCAGATTGTGAAATGTTTCCGCGATGAAGACCTGCGCGCGGACCGCCAGCCGGAATTCACCCAGTTGGATATGGAAATGTCTTTTGTGGATGAAGAAGATATCTTTTCCATCACGGAACGCCTTTATCAGAAAATTTTTAAAGAACTTAAAGGAATTGATCTTCCGATTCCATTTCCCCGCATGACCCATCGTGAGGCCATGGAAAAATACAATTCAGACAAGCCGGACATCCGCAAAGAGGGCCAGGATTTTGCGTTTTTATGGGTAACGGAATTTCCTCTTTTAAAATATAATGCCGATGAAAAGCGCTGGGACAGTGAGCATCATCCGTTCACGTCTATTATGCCGGAAGATGTTCCTCTATTGGAAAAGGGCGAATTTGGAAAAGTCAGGTCGCGCGCTTATGATTTGGTGTTAAACGGAAATGAAATTGGAAGCGGGTCCGTCCGTATCCATAACCGTGAACTTCAGCAGAAAATTTTTGATATCATTGGCCTCAGCCAAGTGGAGGCTCAGAAACGTTTCGGATTTTTGCTTCGAGCCTTTGAATACGGGGCCCCACCGCACGCGGGTGTTGCCTACGGCATTGACCGATTGACAACCATTTTAAACGGTTTGGAATCAATCCGAGACGTTATTGCTTTCCCTAAAACACAAAGCGGCAGTTGTTTGATGACGGAAGCTCCTTCATCCGTCGATGACAAACAGTTAAAAGAATTGGGATTGGTTGTTTTAAAGAAAAGTTCGTGATCGTGACGTTTGGCATGAAACGGCTAAGCGCGGTTTAATCGCATCGTTATTTTATTCTGCTGCGCAGGAATATTCTCGAGCAGAATAATTACTCCGAAGCAAAAAAACTAGTTCTATTGCTTTTGCGAAGGAGAATAGAAAAGACAATAAAATTTTATTCCTTCCTAAACGCGAAATTTTTTCGCCTAAGGGGGAAAGGAGTCGGTATGAAAAGTTTATGGTTGCTTTCAATAATGATGGTTGTGGTTTTGTTGGGCGCAAGCGGATGCGGCATGAAGCCGCGTTTATATGCCGTCGACCGGCCGCGTGTGGATCAGGCCAACATGGGGAATGCCGGCTATGTGGCTGGAGATAAAAAAGATGGCAAGAGCATTGAGGACCGCAACACCCGCCGGATTTATGTTTTTGAATTCGATAAAAAGAAAAAAGCCGAAGCGAATCAGGATTTAAAGAAAACAGATGCGCCGGCCAGTGAACCTCAAACTCCCGCGCCTTCGCCTGAGATAACACCTACAAAAGAGGGAATCACGCTGCCTTATATAGGTGATGATGAACCTCAGCCTCAGGCAACTGCACAGTCTGAAGTCCCTGAAACAGGAATGATGTATACGGTTGTTAAAGATGACACGCTTCAAAAAATTTCCAAAAAAGTGTATGGAACGTTTGGCAAATGGACCAAAATCTATGATGCCAATAAAGAAAAAATCAAGAATCCGAATTTTGTAAAACCGGGAACCGTATTAGTTATTCCCGCGGTTGATTAGCGGAGAAGTTATCCATGCAAATATTTTTAAAGTTTGAACGCAATAAAGATATCCAGCTGTTGTTCGGCCGGTATGATCTGAATTTAAAAATCATTGAAAAAGAATTAAACGTCCGGATCAGCCGGGAAAATGACGGCATCAGGATTCTCGGCGAAGAAGCCCAGACGCAGAAGGCCAATGAACTTTTTAATTATCTTGATTCTTTTGTTGAAAAAGGCCGGGATGTTAAAAAGCGGGATATTATTTATGCCTTGCGGTTAGTCGAGAAAGATAAAGACTTTGATTTTAAACGATTGGCCAAAGAGAAAATTGAGGTTTCCGGAAGTCTAGTTACTCCCAAAACCAAAGGTCAGATTGAATATGTTGAGGCTATAAGAAATTACGATATCGTGTTCGGTATCGGTCCGGCAGGAACAGGAAAAACATATTTGGCCATGGCCATGGCGGTCAACGCTTTGAAAAAGGGACTGGTGCGAAGAATTATTCTTACGCGTCCAGCGGTTGAAGCGGGAGAGAATTTAGGATTTTTACCGGGTGATCTTGTTGAAAAAGTTTCACCGTATCTTCGGCCCTTGTATGACGCTTTGCACGACATGATGGAGGCGGAAAAAGTTGAGCAGTATGCCGAACAAGGTATTATTGAAGTGGCACCGCTGGCTTTTATGAGGGGACGCACGCTCAACGAAGCGTTTGTTATTCTCGATGAAGCGCAGAACAGCACGCCGGAACAGATGAAGATGTTTTTAACCCGCCTTGGGTTCGATTCAAAGACCGTGATCACAGGCGATATCACGCAGAGCGACCTGCCCCAAGGGGACCGGATTGGTTTGGTTGACGCGATGGAAAAATTAAAAAATATTCCGGAAATCAAATTTATTCAGCTGACCAGCGAAGACACTGTCCGTCATGAATTGATTCAAAAAATTATCGAGGCCTATAATCATGGGGAAAATGGCAGGAAACACAGTTAATTCATCCATTGGTCAGGCCGGGCGCAAGCAGGCAAAATTCTCTATGCTGCCGTCCGCTGTCGGTATTTTTGTTTTACTGGTTCTCAGTATTATTCTGGCTGTTTGTCATTATTCTCTAATTATTCCGGTTCTCCTGTTTTTTTTAGCCCTCCATTTGTCTTTTTTTGGAAAAGCTTCGGTGAGATTATTATCTAATCTGGGTTTATTGATTGCGATCCTGATGTTCATCACGGATCTCTTGAGAGTCTATCCTCAGATGACTCCTTTATACATACCGGTTGCCAGTTTTACGATGCTCACGATGCTGCTTTTTAATGATCTGCAGCTTGTTTTTCTCATGTCGTTTGCCTGCAGTGTGGTGGTGACATTGATGTCCGGCAACCCGATCACTTTCATGATCACGTTTTTTTTAAGCGGGCTCGTCGGCGCCTACACCGTCAGAGGGGCAAGGACGCGGGGCCGGTTGATTGCGGCGGGTCTTTATGTCGGGCTCATCCAGGTGTTATGCGCTCTGCTTTTAAATCCGGTCATCACACACACGACATTTGATACGGTGATTAAACCTCTTTTATTAAATGGTGTGATTTGTTTTTTTGTTGTTGTCTCAACTTTAAAAATTTTTGAAACGATCTTTGGCGAGATTACGCATTTTACGCTTTTGGAATTGGCGGATGCCTCGAGTCAGCCGTTACTCAAACGCATGATTACAGAAGCACCGGGTACTCATCACCATAGTTTTATCGTCAGTAATTTATCGGAAGCCGCGGCTGATGCGATTGGGGCGCACAGCCTGCTGGCGCGCGTTGGTTCTTATTATCATGATATCGGCAAAATGATTAAGCCGGAATATTTTACTGAGAACCAGGTTTTTTCCGGCAATAAACACGACGATCTTGAACCGTCCATGAGCCGTTTGGTGATTCTCAATCATGTGAAGGAAGGCATTGAGCTCGCCCGAAAATACCGGCTGAATCAAAAAATTATTGATTTTATTCCTCAGCATCACGGCACTGGTTTGATATTTTATTTTTACCAGCGGGCTTTGGAAGAAGCCAACGGTGAAAAAATTGAAGAAGAGAATTACCGATATCCCGGCCCCAAGCCTCAGACGCGGGAGACGGCGATTGTAATGCTGGCTGATTCTGTTGAAGGGGCAACCCGCGCTCTTGATGAGCATTCGCCTTCGCGCGTTGATGATATAGTCCGCAAGGTGATCAACAATAAATTCATAGATGGCCAATTGGATGAATGCAATTTAACCCTCAGGGATATTGAAGTCATTGGAAGTACATTTTCACGCGTTCTAACCGCCATGTACCATGGGCGCGTCAAATATCCGGATAAAAAAGCCAATGGACATCACAATAATAAATCTGCAGACGAGAATTCCCCTCCGCCTGACCAGAATTAAAAAGAACGCACAAAAGGCCCTCCAGTATCTAGGAATTTCCGCCGCGGATCTTTCGATTGTTTTTGTTTCTGCCCAGAAAATGAAACGGTTAAACACTCGCCATCTTAGGCATTCCTATGAGACAGATATATTGACATTTAATTACGCGCAGGCAGATTCCGATTTTCTTATGGCGGAGATTATTATTTGTCCTTCCGTCGCGCGCATTCAAGCCAAACAATACGGCGTGCCTTTGGAAAAAGAAATCACGTTGTATGTTGTTCACGGGATTTTGCATGTGATGGGATTTGATGATCATAGCGTCAAGGACATCAAGAAAA
>JAHFGF010000057.1 GCA_023247595.1 Candidatus Omnitrophota bacterium | reverse complement strand
TTTCCCATTGCCAGGCGATCAGCGCCAGAAAAAGCGGCGCGACCGGCAGGGCGTAACGCGGCAGGACAAAAAACAAGGAATGGACAATGGCAAACATCAGAATCATCAGGCAAATGAACAAATGATAAACATGTTTTTCATCGTCGGCGTTTTGAAATGTCAAAATTTTATCAGTATTGCGCCGGATGCTTAACAGGCCCAGGATAAAAACAAGGACAGAAAGAAAAGCCATCAAGCAGCGTAAGGCATATCGAAACCAAGGCGCGTTGTAAATGTTGTCCATCACGTCGGGATAAACCACAAAAGAAATCTCCGGCGCTTCCCAGAAAAAGATTTTTCCGCCTTCAAGAATAGATAGGAATCCAAATTGAAGCGGATTTTTTAATACAAAGGGGATGCTTTCCTGTATGAGTGTTTTACTTATCTGTTGCCTGTTGAGCCCTTTTTCGATTAAGACGTGAGATTTTTCAGCGCCGAGCTGATCAGATGTTTGAAAACTCCAGTGCAGGCAGCGTTGGTCAAACAATCGGGAACAGACATCTGGGCCGGCCATATAAGCGAACGCTGTTTGTACGCGTTCGGCGGATAGCGGCATCATGCGGCGGGCGGTGTTGCCGTACAGGGCTTCCGGCCCGCGGTCTGTTAGAGCATAGACTCCGTTAAAATGTTGATTGGTCAATTTGTAGGCAGTGACCGGAAGATAAACCACGACGGAAACCATCAGTATAAAAACAAAAGCGTTTCGTGCGGCTGTTTGATTCGCGTTTTTCCTTGCGTAAACCAACGCCCATAAAAAGGGAAGCATCATCAATGGGACTATTAGTTCAAAAGCGCCTTTTGTGAAAATCATGAGTAACGAAACAGTGCTGAAATTCAGTGAATTGAAAATAGTTTTTTTAACCAACGGATTTTTTAGTTCAATCCAGCTTTTGGCGGAAGACATAACCAAACAAAGGATGATCGGATAGGTGATGACTTCAGAAAATAAAATAAGCCCTGAGCTCACCAGAGCCGGTGAGATCCCCATATAGAGAAGAAGAACGGCGCATAGTCCTTCGGAAACATGAAGTTTCTTGAGCAAACGGTAGGTTAAATATTGGCTTAAAAGCAGAATGCCGATTTGAACCAGAACCTGAAGTGATAAATAATCTAAACTCAGCCATTGGGCCAGGCGCATACTTAAGGAAATCAGAAGCGCGTAAAGCGGTTCGCGGTTGGGGCCGGTTATAAAATAATCCTGCCATGGTTTGCTGATAAAAAGTTCAGCCTGGTTTCGATAGCCGATGGAATCATGAAAAATAATCAGTTGCGATGTTAACGCCAGCCAGCTCAAGAAAAATAACGTCAATAACAAGACAAAAGAAATCGGGTCGGGCACGCCGTGAGCGTTTGATTTAGATGATGGATGAGTCGTCATTGTTTTTTGTTTAATGCGTTTGAATTATTTCCATGTTAAAGAGAGGATGAGGTTTTATCAAGGGTTTTGATAGAAACGTTTTAGGTAGATTGGTGGTTTTAGAAAATGTATCAATTTGATTAAAATGTTGTCTGTGTTGGGGTGTAAATTCCCTGACAAAACTCTTGTTTCTTTGCTTTTTCTGTCTTAGAGTTGAATCGCTGATTTTATGAACGTTTTAAGGCTTTTTTCTGCATGCGACTAACTCTGCGGCATATTAATTATTCCATCCTCGTTCTGTATGTCCTTCTCATTTTTCCCCAGTGGAACCATTATTTACGTCCATCGGCGGTCGTCTCCGGCCGTAAGCTGGGATCGTATTTTGAACATGTCCGTCTGAAATCTCAACAAGAGGCCCAGGTTCGGCTGATCAATCTTTTGATGCCGGGCGATTATAAGGAACTGATCGCTTTTATGCAAAATCCCGTCGGGCGTGATCCCCAGGCATTGTCGGTGTACATCGAATATTACCGCGCTCTTTCCCAGGCCCTGCCGGAACCGTTATCCGCGGATGCTTATGCCATGCAGGGGTTCTGTTATGCCAACCAGAACGATTTTCCAAAGGCGGCTGAAAATTTTCAGAAATCCATCACGATAAATCCAGCTTTTCTCTGGACCTATTTCAATCTGGCTTATGTTTATTTTCAAGAGGAGAAATATCAAGAATCCGCGCAGCTCATCGGGCGGATGATGACGATTAATTCGGATCTATCCATGAAAGTTTTATCGGGTTCCAAGATTTATACCGATATCCTCCGGGAATATCCTCATTTTGATTTTAACGCGCATCTTGCCAAAACGTATTCGGACGGGATGCGCATGCTCATCATCAGTCAGTACCGTTTAGAAAATTTTGCCGATGTTGTCTCGGCGTCAAAATACGCCTTGGCTCAAGGGATGGCCCCGGCTGATTTTTTTCAATTTTACGCGGCCGTAGCCTCTTCTACAGATGACGATCGCCTCAAGGCCGATACTTTGCTTTTGCGCGGCCAAAAGCAAGAAGATAATCCGTACGCGGGACAGGATATTCACTCGAGCTTCTTTTAATTTTTAGAGATGAATGATGCGGGAACAATCACAAAAAAATAATCTATTGGATGCGCTTCTCGTCGTTGCCGCGATGATTCTTTGGGCGTTGATGTTTCGCGGCTATCTCAGCAGCAAGGTGGCGCTGTTTGACGACGCGATTTCTTATTACGACCATATTAAATTTTATTTGGATAATATGGCCCGCGGCGTTTTTCCGTTATGGGATCCGTTATGGTTTTGCGGAGCGGCCAACACGTTTTTCCTTCAGCGCATGGGTTGTTTTAATCCGTTTCTTTTTATCGCGCTAATTTTAAAAATAATCGGTTTTCCCCACACGACGTCCTATCTGATTTATTTGATGATGTATTATTTTGTCGGCTGTTTAGGTTTTTATCTTTTGGCCAGAAATGTCATCAAAGACCGGGTGGGGGCTTATACGGCTTTTTTATTGCTGTTGTTTTCAGCGCTCGGGACGCGCAGTTTTGATTCGTTTATGATTTTGATGTTTACGCCGATTGTCTGGTTTTTTTATTTCTTGACCGCGTTTTGCCAAAATCCTCGGCGGTCCGCGTTTGTCGGCATGGTTTTTTCGGTCATCATTGCCTCAACCACGTACATTCCTTTTTATTTTTTACTGAGCGTCGCGACCTTTCTTCTCGTTTATGTTCTGCTTTATGGAAAAACGTTCGGCGCGATTGGCGCCCGATCTTTGCGTTTTTTCAGCCGCAATAAAGCGTTGGTAATTATTTGTGTGGTTATTCTTTTCACGGCCCTTGCTCCGGGATATTTATTTTTTAAAGCCGGCGGCAAGGGGGATTATGTCATGCCCATGCGCAATACCAATCAAGCCGTCGGCAGCGTCTTGGGAGTGCAGGCCCAGGATCATGCCAACAGCTGGGCGCTTTTGGAAGAATTGTTTTTCGCGCGCTTCTACTATACGGATATCACGCTCATCGAATTTGCCATTATTTATGTGCCGCTTTTTGCCGGCATTATTTTTTTGTTGGGCATGGCGGTTAAGATTAATAAAAAAGTTCTGCTGTTGTTTTTATGGATGGCGTTACTGCTTCTGATTTGTATTCCAAAAGCCTCGCCGGTTTATGGGTTTCTTTACAAGCATGTGGTGGTGTTTAAATATTTTCGGAATCTGCATTTTTATTTATGGGTGACAATTCTGCCGGCCTTTTGTCTGATGCTGGGGGAACAGTTTAAATATTATTTAGCATGGAAGCCGGTGTTATTTCGTGACAAACTCGCCGGCGCTTTTTACATTTTTCTCGTGCACGCGGGCTTGATGGCGGCGCTGAGTCATGTTCATTATCCGGTAATTTCCAGTTACGTTGTATTGATTCTTAGCTGCCTTTTTTTTCTATGGCGGATTTTTGGCAGCGGCGGGAAATACGCAACGGTCGGGATGGCTGTCATCCTTCTTGTGGCCGCGCTTGAACCGTTTGAGATGTACACCTATCTGAGCCGGAATACCAAATCCTATAAGCCGTACGTGTATACGTATGATTCCACCACACTTGATTTCCGTTATGTCCGTGGAGATAACGATGTGGAAATTGTGGCGGGTGAAGGTTCACCGGAAGAACCTTTTGATGTGTCGTCATCAGAACGGGTGGTTAAGCCTATAGGCGCTTTTTATTATGCCTCTAAATGGTTTAGTTATTTGTCGGCCAACGTGGATATGTATGTGGTGCGTAAATACCGCAGTCACAAATTTGTCATCTATGACGCGGTTGAACGTCTGGATGATAACAGCAGTGATTTCATAACGCTTGAAACGGCTTTGGCCGAGAACCGCAATGTGGCCTTTGTCTCGACGGATGATTCCGCCGTATTAAAAGTTAAGCCCGCCGCGCAGGTTTCCTATTATGCCCGAAAGGTGGAGGCTGCGACGGATGATTTTTCTGTGGAGGCTTTCAACGCCAACCGGATTAAAATCAAAACGAAATTCACCAAGCCGCAGTTTGTTGTTTACAACGACAACGATCATCGTCAGTGGAGGTTGTTTTTAAACGGCAAAGAAATGCCGGTCGTGCGTTCCAATATGGCTTTTAAGGGATTATGGGTTCCTTCCGGCGATCAGACGGTGGAATTCAGGTTTGGTTCCTCAACGACTTGGCTGCTTTACGGTTTTTTATTTTTTGGTATCAACGGGATGTTTGGGTTGCTTCTATATTTGGCCTGGCGTGATCGAAAAATATCTGTAAACACATTAACGGATACGAATCCGGTTTTATCGATATGAATCAAACAATGAATAATATTTTTAGCCGCGTCTGGGCGCTGTATCTGGCGGCGTTTTTGGTGACGTATTTTTTGTTGGATCACAAAAATGCCAAGGGGCACGCGTATGGGGCGACGTTAAGCCGTTTGCAGCCGCCGTATGATTATCTGACGCGTTATGCCGACGGACAGGTAAGTTACGACCGCAAGGAGTTGTTGGCCTATCGGCTGTTTTTTTCTCAGTTGGTCCGCGTGCTGCCCGACCGTGCTGACGGATGGGCGATGCTGGGTTTTTGTCAGCATGAATTAGGAGACAGTGCGTCTGCGGTTATCTCCTTTAAAAAAGCAGCAGATGCCGTGCCGCCATTTTTATGGTTTAATTACAATCTCGGTTATGTGTATTTTGAAAGAAAAGACTACGCCCACGCGGCGGAATATCTCAGCCGGGCGGTTAATTCCAATCCGGAATTGATCTTTAAATATATGACAGCCTCAAAACCCTATCTGGATGCCATTGCCACTGTGCCGAATTTTCAAAATAATTTCTTTAATCGGATCCGCATCGGCCTGCGCGACAGTTACAAAATGCTGGTTTTGTGCTATTTTCACGGACAGCAGCTGGATGCGCTGGTGGCCTCGGCCCAGGCGGCGGTTAATGAAAAGCTTGATGACGACGGGTTTTTTCATTATTATCTTGGGGTTGCCGCGTTTTTAGCCAAGCAATATCAGCCCGCTGTGGTATATTTACAGCAAAGTATTCAGGTTAATCCGCAGGCTGCAGAGCCGTATTATTACCTGGCGCTTTCCCTGAAGGAATTGGGAAAGGAATCCATTGCGGCCGCGGCTATACAAAAGGCGCAGGAAATAGAGAGTTCTAGGGGTTCCAGTTTTACGGATTTAAAAAATGTCCGTTTAAGAATTTTCTAGAAATGATCATGAAATTGTTATTTCAGTGTGGTTTGAAAGATATATAGAGTTGTTTAAAACGTATTAAGGAGGAAATGTAATGGTAAAAACAAAACGTATTTTGGTGACGGGCGGGGCGGGATTTATCGGCAGTGAATTCGTGCGTCAGGCCGTTGCGGATGGTTTTAAAGTGTTCATTGTGGACTCTCTAACCTACGCCGGTGATCTCGAACGGTTAAAGGGTTTAAAAGGAAAGTTCAGTTTTCTGAAAGCTGATATTAATGACGCGAAGAAAGTTTCTGCCGCGATCAAGAGATTCAAGCCGTGGGCAGTTGTTCATTTTGCCGCCGAGACGCATGTGGACCGCAGCATTTTAGACGGGCGCGACGCGCTGCGCACCAATGTGATTGGAACGCAGACGCTCATTGAACTTGTCCGCGCCAGCAACGTTGAACGGTTTATTCATATTTCCACCGACGAGGTTTATGGCGACATTGAGACGGGGCATTTTTATGAAACGACCCCGCTTAATCCCAGCTCGCCTTATTCCGCGGCCAAAGCAGCCGGGGATTTATTAATCAAGTCTTACGCGCGCACGTATCAATTCCCGGCGATCATTGTCCGGCCGTCCAATAATTACGGCCCCTGGCAATATCCGGAAAAGTTTGTTCCGGTCATCATTTACAAGGCCATTCACAATTTGAAGATTCCTGTTTACGGTCATGGGATTAATGTCAGAGAATGGCTTTATGTGTCGGATTGCGCCAGCGCGGTTTTGGCAGTTCTTAAGAAAGGTAAAACCGGCGAAGTCTACAATGTCGGTTCCGCTTATGAACGTACTAATATTCTGGTTGTTGAAACGTTGCTGGAAATTCTCGGTAAACCAAAATCACTCATTGAATTTGTCAAAGACCGCCCCGGGCATGATGTCCGTTACGCGCTTAATTTTGATAAAATCCGTCGAGAAATCGGGTGGGAGCCTAAGGTAAATTTTCAGCATGGCATGCAGATGACGGTTGATCATTACAAGACAAACTTGAAGTGGTTGAATAAGAAAGTGGCCCATTTGAAATCCTATTGGAAAAAAGTTTATAAAAAGCGAAATTAATGAATTAACCGAAATAACCCGTAAGCTTTAAAGCTTTAGAAAATAATTGACTATTGGTAGCTGCGTTGATAATCTTATCCGGTGTTCAAAGGGTATTGAAACCCTTTTGGGCGTTTTTTTTGTACGGCGGTCCCGACATTGATTCCAGCGAAGGAACACAAATGGAAACGATGTTGGGTTTTTTATGGCCGTACGAATGCGGACTTAACAAAAAGTACCTCTTTTAAGGAATGGTTGGTAACTGAATGACAAAATCGTTTGCGTCCTCCTGGGAATCGATGGTGCTTCCGTCGGACTTGATTAGCGTCCTCAAACAAGCAAAAAGCATTACCATCCCTAAAAATAAAACAGAACTCATTGAAATTTCTTTGGGCGCGCCGGGTGCTGATTCTTTTGAAGTGAGTTATGACGTCCCAGGACATGGGAAAATCGTCGAGGCTCATGTGACCCGCTGCCGTAACGGCTTGGCGGCTAACTATCCGGATAAATATATGCGCCGCCGCGATCCCGAAAGCATGATCATCGCGGATAATAATCCGACCGATAAAACGCGTTTTACTGAAAAATTTTCTGTTCCCTTCGGGCAGTTTCGCACCGATGTGCTCAATTGGTTTAAAGGTCAGGATCTTATTTTGATGCCTTTTTATTCTGGCGGAGATTATCTCGGATACGCATCGCTTTTGGTGGCTCCCAAAAATGCCGCGTTTTTTGCCTGCGCCTTGGCGGATATTCAAGGCATGGTTCCGGCAGCGGAACTTCCGGCCGGCTTTGAACCCAGATCTTTAATCTATCTTGCGCCGCCTTTCCGTCATACGCATTGCCGCGGCAAACAGTATGTCGTCCATAACAGGACGGAAAAAACGCACGAATTATTTTCTCTGAATTTATATCCAGGCCCCAGCGCTAAAAAAGGTGTTTACGCGTTTTTGTTGTCGCTCGGTGAGCAAGAGGGGTGGGTGACCATTCACGGAGCGACCGTCCAGGTCATTACTCCTTATGATAACCAATTGACGATTGTTCACGAAGGGGCATCCGGCGGCGGGAAAAGTGAAATGCTGCAGTATCCGCACCGCGAACCTGACGGACGATTGCTTTTAGGAGAAAACATCGTAACCAACGAGCGTCGGTATATTCCGCTTTTTCAAGGTTGCTCACTGCGCGCGGTGACCGATGACATGGCGTTATGCCACCCGCAATTTCAAAACGGCAGTAAAAAACTCGTCGTGGCGGACGCTGAAAAAGGGTGGTTCGTGCGTGTGAATCATATTACGCATTATGGCGTTGATACCTATTTGGAAAATTTGACCATCAATCCCAGCGCGCCGTTAACGTTTTTGAATCTCTATGCAGTGCCAAAAGCAACCTGTCTGATTTGGGAACATATCGAGGATGAACCGGGAGTGCCGTGCCCTAATCCGCGCGTCATTATGCCGCGCAGTGTTGTCCCGAACGTGGTTGATGAGCCGGTGGAAGTTAATGTGCGCAGTTTTGGGGTTCGTACGCCGCCGTGCACGAAACAGCATCCGACGTATGGCATCATCGGACTGCTTCATATTTTGCCGCCGTCTCTGGCCTGGCTGTGGCGCTTGGTTTCACCGCGTGGGCATGCCAATCCCAGCATTACGGACACCAAGGGCATGAGCAGCGAAGGAGTGGGGTCCTACTGGCCATTTGCCACGGGCCGGCAGGTTGACCAGGCTAACCTCCTCTTGAAGCAGATTGTCGCCACACCGCAGACGCGTTATACTCTTTCGCCGAACCAACACGTTGGTGCCTGGCAGACAGGCTTTATGCCGCAGTGGATTGCCCGAGAATATCTGGCCCGCCGCGGTAGTTCGCGGTTCAAACCGGAACAGCTTCAGCCCGCCAGATGCCCGCTTTTGGGACACGCCCTGTATTCCATGCAGGTCGAAGGTTCCGCCATTCCCAGGGATTTTTTACAGGTGAATACCCAGCCGGAAGTGGGGGACGCGGGTTATGACCAGGGTGCAAAAATTCTTGAGCAATTTTTTCACGATGAGCTCAAGCCTTATTTAAAAGGAACTGACCTGCTTCCACTGGGGCGAAAAATCATCGACTGTTGTATTCAGGGCGGCACGGTCAATGACTACGAACAATTGATCTCTACCGGAGATTATCACACCTAAATATAAACATATAAATATAAACATATATTTATTTGACTTTTATATCATAAAAGATTATGCTTACTCTAGTTGTAAAGTCTTAAAATTGTTGAAAATAGTAACTATGTGCTTAGATATTTGTTGAGAATGCTGCATATGCTTCAAAGCGACGTTGTTATCTTTGCCGTGGATTACTATTTCCAAGTTCTGGTGGAAAGGAGGTAGTA
>JAHFGF010000056.1 GCA_023247595.1 Candidatus Omnitrophota bacterium | reverse complement strand
TTTTTCATTGTTTCTAAAACTAATCACTGCCGGCTCCTTATTTAAGTGCTCAGGGGTCAGTGGCCGGTGGTCAGAACAGTTTTCGACTTAATCGCTTAACTGGTCACTGACCACCGGCCACTGGTACTTACTTATCTTTTCTCAATCGAAACATAATCGCGGGCCCGTTCCCCGGTATAAATTTGACGCGGCCGGCCGATTTTGGTCATCGGGTCGTCCATCATTTCTTTCCAATGGGCGATCCAACCGGGCATGCGTCCAATCGCAAACATGACGGGAAACATATTTAACGGAATACCAATGGCACGGTAAATAATTCCGCTGTAAAAATCCACGTTGGGATAAAGTTTACGTGAAACAAAATACTCATCTTTAAGCGCGGCCTCTTCAAGCTTCTTGGCTATATCTAACAGCGGATCATGAATGCCGAGCTTATTTAAAAGATCATCCGCGCATTTTTTAATAATTTTCGCCCGCGGATCAAAATTTTTGTAAACACGGTGGCCAAATCCCATCAAACGGAACTTAGATTCCTTGTCTTTGGCCAGATTGATATATTTCTGCAGGTCGCCACCGTCGGCGTGGATTTGCTGAAGCATTTCGATGACCGCCTGATTGGCCCCTCCGTGCAACGGCCCCCATAACGCAAGGATACCGGCGGAAATAGACGCGTACAAATTCGCCTCCGAACTTCCCACCATCCTTACCGTTGAAGTCGAACAATTTTGTTCATGGTCCGCGTGTAGCACCAGAAGAACTCTTAACGCGCGCACGACTTCTTCATGAATTTCATACGGCTTTGCGGGCGATGAAAACATCATATTGAGAAAATTGGGAACATATTTTAAATCATGCCGCGGATAAATAAACGGCTGACCAACAGATTTTTTGTAAGAAAAAGCGGCAATCGTGCGCACTTGAGACAACAATTGCGCAGTAATCCGATAAAAAAGATCTGGCGTAGGATGGCTCTCGACTAAATCAGGATAATATCCCGACAACGAACAGATCATCGCCGAAAGGATCGCCATCGGATGAGCGCCTGAAGGATAGGCGTTAAAAAAATTCTTCATATCTTCGTGGATCATGGAAAATTCCGCGAACGTTTGCGAAAAATGTTCCAATTCTTTGTGGGTGGGAAGTTTTCCGAAAATTAAAAGGTAGGATATTTCAATGAAGGTGGATTGTTCCGCGAGCTGTTCAATCGGATAACCGCGGTACCGGAGAATCCCATTATCTCCGTCGAGAAAAGTTATCGCGCTCTTGCAAGCGCCGGTGTTGCCATAACCTGGGTCGAGTGTAATATACTCACTTTGGGCGCGAAATTTGGAAATATCAACCGCACATTCATTCTCTGTGCCTCTGATGATTGGAAAATCGTATGATTTATCCCCTATGATGAGTTTGGCATTATCGCCCATTACGCCTCCTTATAGCCGCGGAATTGATATGAATAAAAGTGTGGCTATTATATTATGGGAAATATGAGAAGGCAAGATATTCTCAAAAGGATCCGGAGGTATTTATTGAATCAGCTTAATGAACAACTTTAATGCTGGCGTTTTTTTTGATCACCCCTTCTGAGATGACCTTGGCGTACATCCCGCAACGCCCGACAATCCAATCTTTTAAGCGAAGATCAATTGCGTCTAACACATAACAAGGCTTTCGTACCTTTGTCAGCTCTAAAATGACGCCGCCTTCTATTTCCAACCGCGCTCCCAAAGGTAAATTCTGAACATCCAGACCTCTGACCGTCAAATTTTCACCAATCGTGCCATGGTCAAGCGTAATTCCCTCACGGGTGACTTCTTGAAGTAATTCTTCATCCTGCAAACACACGGCCTGCATGGGGGAACAATGTTTAGCATGATGATGACCATCGCCGGCCAAACCGCTAAAAGTAACCGCGGCCTCATCCATTGAGAATTTTGGTATTCCGCCGGCTGAAACCGAAACGTTGACAATGACTGGTGACAGAGTCTTTAAATAATACAAGGATACTCCTACCTTAAAGCCTCGACGTTGGCCGCGCAAACTTTATAAGACGGCTGCCTTGAATGGGGATCAAATACACCCAAGGTCAATTGATTGGTTTCAGGATAATGCATCGGCATAAAAATCTGCCCCTTGGGAATTGTCGAAAGTATGGACGCGCACGCTTTAACTTCGCCGCGTTTGGTTGAAACTCGAACCCGTTGTCCCTGCTGCACTCCCATTTTGCGCGCGTCTTCGCGGTTTATTTCCAAATAAACCTGCTGCGGATACATTTTTCTTAAAACAGCTGATTTTCCCGTGCGCGTCTGCGTATGCCATTGGGACGATGTCCCCCGCCCGGTCAACAAAATAAAAGGGTATTGACTGTCGACGGGTTCGGGATGACTGCGTAGGTCCGAAAAAATAAACTTGGCCTTACCATCCTTATAAAAAAATCTGCCGTCTTCAAATAATCGCCGTTCCTGGGCAAATGTCTTTGTTTCTTCTGGTAAAGGCCATTGAATGCCGCCGCACGCATCAATCATTTTGTAATCTTTAATTCCGGAAATATCACACGGCATCTGTTTCGACAATTTTTTCATAATTTGAAAAACAGCTTCGGGTGAATCCCATAATCTAAATAAATCCGCGCATCCCCAATATTGAGCAATGAGTTTAAAGATATAAAAATCAGCCAAGGCCACGCCCGGAGGACGGCACACTTTTTTGATCAAACCTATTCTGCGCTCTGAATTAATGAGCGAGCCTTCCTTTTCCCCCCAGCCGGCTGCCGGCAAAACCAGGTCGGCCATCAATGCGGTTTCGGTTGTATGATACATGTCCTGCACAACAAGAAATTCCAAGTTGTCGGCAATCACTTTTTTAAATTCATTGGCATTGATCCATGAATGCACCGGATTGGTCCCAATAATCCAGAGCCCTTTGATTTTTCCGCGCACAACCTGTTCGATGATTTCATCATAGGCCAAACTTTTTTGATCAGGGATAAGCCCCGCATCAATGCCCAAAATATCCGCGACATCCCGCCGGTCATCCGCGTTTTCAAAATCTCTGCCTCCCAAAAGTCCAGTGGTATTGCTAAACAGCCGGGACCCCATCGCGTTGCACTGACCTGTGATGGAATTCGCCCCAGTTCCGGGCCTTCCCATATTTCCTGTCATCAAGGCAAGATTGATGATGGCCTGCGCGGTTCGAACCGCTTCATATCCCTGGTTCACTCCCATCGTCCACCAAAAAGAAACTCTCTTGCCCTCATGAATCATTCGGGCCAAATTTGTAATCGCCTCCTGAGAGATGCCTGTTTGTTCACTGACCCAGGAAAGTTCAAATTTCTTCACGTGGCTTTTAAAATCTTCAAAATCGGACGTGTGACGGCTGATGTATGACGAATCAATCCACTTATTTTTAATTAAAAGATTCGCAAGCCCGTATAACAAACTCAAATCACTTTTCGGGACTAAAGCATAATGATGCGTGCACGCCATGGCGGTTTCGGTTTTCCGGGGGTCAATCACAATAATTTTCGGCTTATGGGGATTCCGGCATACCCTTTGCCACATGATCGGATGAGCAATGCAGGGATTGGCTCCGACGAAAACAAGACAATCGGATTCTTCAAAATCCTGATAAGTATACGGCGGCGCGTCATAACCAAAGGATTGTTTATACGCCACGGCCGCGGTTGCCATGCATTGACGGGTATTGCTGTCGCCATGAGTCATTCCCATTCCAAATTTAGCCAGCGCTCCCAATAAAGCCATTTCCTCTGTCGCGATTTGTCCGGTGCTCAAGAAAGCGACACTGTCATTTCCGTATTTTGTTTGAATGCTCTTGAATTGACTGACAAAGGCCTTTAATGCGGCATCCCAATCAACCGGCGCCAGAATACCATCTTTCCGTCGAAGATATGGAAAAGCCGCCCTATCGGCTGCTTTTAAAGGCGTTAAGGCCTCCCATCCCTTTGGACAGGCCTCACCTTCATTAACCGGGTAAGCCGCGTCCGGCGTTAAATTAACCGCCTGGTCATTTTTGATATGAATGTTCAACGAACAACCGGTTGAACAATATCCGCAGACCATGGAAACTATTTTCTGAGGAATCAGCCGTTTGGGCAGACGGCCCAATCCGCTGATGGAATCAACTAATTTCAATTCATCGGACAGAGGGCCATCCTTTTGAAGAATCAGATGACTCATATTTTTTAAAATCCGGCCCATATTTTATTTTTCTTTTTATTTAGAAAGGTTTCCCGACGGCATCTTCAGAGGGACGACCGCGCGGAAAAATAAATATCTTTCTAAGAATTCACCCGCAAACAAAAAGGCGAATATGCTAAAAACCACGAGCACTATGCCCCCTTCCGGGAGATTATTCTGATAGAACGAAAGCCATGAAGGCAGAATCACGCCGCCCATGATTCCGGCAAAACACCGCCACAGCGTAAATGGCCTTAAAATTCCCGTCATGAGCACAGCTGTTTTTTTCAAAAAAGTCAGATGCTTTGAACTTAAATTCAGAAAAATTAAAAATTCAACCAGCAGCTTCAGCATCGTCGACACCATAATCACTAAAATAAAAACATTGCCGAATGAGTCCATCAAATCACGGACTGCCAATCCGGTATGACACCACGCGAGCAGCGTCACCGTTAGAAAATGGCCGGCAAAACCTAGAATAATCATCGTCAAGGTAAACTTGGCGGTTGTAAAATAATTATCCCAAAATGGACGTTTGGTATCTTTATAGATCATGACCGAACAAATGATTCCCATAAGCCCGCTGACAAAAACACTCAGCCCCAAATAATCCATTTGAAGATTCATCGATCCCAGAGAAATGGTCTTAAAAAACGATCCCACCGGAGCGACCCAATAACTCAGGGCATAAACCGCCGACAGCAAAGCAAAAAGACCAAAGAAAATAATCTCACGGCTCATCCAGGACGTACGAAAACCAATAAACGCGCGAAACGCGTACAAAGGCCTTCCCAAATGAAAAATACTCGCGGCCAGGGCCAACTGCCCGGTCAGAAACCCGACCAAGACATGATACGGCGCCGTAATCTGGCGAAGCGATTCACTCATATACTGATTGATTGTGATTTCCGCCAAAAAAACACCGACGGAAAGCTGGGTCATCACCAATAAAATGACCAACGGCATATGCGAATGTTCCGGCTTGAGCAAATAATAATCAGAAGAAACCATGCCGGCTGGAAATGTCCGTTTTGTCTGATACCGCGTTGTGGGAAATGTATAGGCGGACTCCGGCGCGTCCGGAACATTGCCAACAAATAATTCCGGATTCTTGCGCACCGTCTGTGTTTCAACAACGGTAATGCGGATTGCCTCATTCGGGCAGGCCTTGACGCAGGCAGGAGCTTCTCCGACTTTTAACCGGCCGATGCACATATCGCATTTATGAACAATCCCGCGTTTCTTACTGTACTTGGGCACATCATAAGGACACTTTAAAATACAGTATTGACAGCCGATGCATTGATCTTCGAGGTGTCTGACAATTCCTGTCTGCGGATCTTTTTCATAAGCCCCAACCGGACAACCGGACGCGCACGCCGGTTCCAGGCAGTGATGGCAGGCGCCGGTGATGTGCTGCAGCGACGGACTTTCAGTCGGACCGCCGTGAATAAGGCCGACCGAACGCCAAGTTTCATCTTCATCCAATCCATTTTCATTATGACAGGCCGTGACACAGGCCTTACAGCCGGTGCAGCGGTCCAAGTCAACATCAAAGGCATACTGCTGCCCCGGACCCGGCGCGCTCTTTGGAATCAATTCACGATAACGCGCTCCCTCGGGAATTTGCTTTAAATCATGCTTCAGGGAAAATTCTTCAACCGCGGTCAACTCATGCTGCCGGTCCAACATTTCCGCCACAAATTTTTTATTGTCCGACATGATTACTTTCCGTTTCGGCCTTAACTCACAGGAACGAATTATTCTCTATTTTCAAAATGAAAAAACTGTCTGAACATAAACAAAATTCGCATCATCATGGGCTCCGGTCTGTTTCAGATATTTTCCGGACATGAAATGCGAATAACCCAGTTGCGTTGCAATGATATCGTTGAATTTATAATCAAACGTCAGATCCAATTCATCACCAAGGTGCGTGCTGACGGGTCCGCTCGCCGTCCGGGCAACCGCTCTAGCCACGGTGTAATAGGAATCTTTATACGTATCCAAAAACAAATGATGCATTCCTACCTGCACTCTGCTTTTCTTGGTCGGTTTGGCGCTCAGTTGATAATGATAATTATTGATGTTCTGCAAACTGGCAAAATCAATATAACCGTAAAATAAATGATTGGTCGGATAGAGATTATCAAAGGTCGTCATTTTGTTATCTGATCCGTCGGTATCGCCAGATCCGTAATCGAATTCGAATGCCGCGCGCGGTTTCCAAGGATGGCTTAACGTATAACCGAGAATTCCAACGGCCATGGTTGCCTGGACATCCTTACCTCTGAATTCTCCGAATTGCTGGGCCGCTTCCAATTCATAATCCCAGCCGCTGATATAATTTTTCTTCAGGCGCACGCCGACGGTGTAATCACTGATATCGCCACTGCCGCTGGGACCGAAGGAAACATTCTTATCCGTGGCCCGATGAATCATGTATTGGTCTATCAACGTACCGCCGAAGGCTTTTGCCGTCGCGTAATATCCGATCATGCGGTCTTTGACCGATTTGTCAAAGAGATCGTCCCCTTCTCTGGGACTTTTGATCGGCGATTTATCGCCGCCAAAAACATCGAACTGAATATGGTAAGGCACAAAATGAACGCCGGCTTTTCCGCCGTCGAATGTCTGGGCCACGTTCGACCAATTAAAACCGCCGATTAAACGCTGAGCGCCGTAGGAAAATTCCTGACGCCCGACCCGCGCTGATACTTTATTGATCTGCAAAGGCTCAAAAGCCACATTGTCGTCGTAATCGACATAAAGCTGACGGATATCCATGTAATTCTCAAACAAGGGTTTGTTGGTGTTATCGGTATTGCTGATGCGGGAATCCTGACCTTGAATGAATAAACCTAACGGTTTAACGGGATTGTATTTCAAATTGATGCGTGTTCTATAAAGATTGAACGCGTCCTTGTCGTCGGCTGCCGAATTAAAATCGAAATTGCTGCGGTATTCCATGCGGTAACGGAACTCCACGTCCATCTTCAAATATTCCGGCAGATGTTTATTTATTAATGGCCCTGCATGCGCCTGATCGGTTAATAAACACAAAGAAACACAAACCAGAAAAAGGATCGACATGATCCTAAAGCCGGATAGTCTGATCACAGAAAATTTATAGTTCAACGTCATGGTTTCTCCTTTATACCAATATGTAGATCCGTACAGATGTGCTCAATGACCGTCAATGGTCCCTGCTACATCTATGTAGTTCACGACTTTACTGCTAACGCTTGATCAGGGCGTTTTTTTTGAAATGTGATTTCCTTCCAAGAAACCAATCAATCTGCCGCGCAGATCATAATAATCCGGATGTTCAATGACATCTTTTTTATGCCTTGGTCTTGGAAAATGAACGTCTAGAATGTCACCCACTTTGGCGGCCGGGCCATTGGTCATCATGACCACACGGTCGGAAAGAAAGAGCGCTTCATCCACGTCGTGGGTTACAAGGATGGTCGTAGTTTTTTCGCGGAACCATATTTCCATGAGAACTTCCTGAAGCTCCGCGCGCGTCAAAGAATCCAGCATGCCAAACGGTTCATCCAAAAGCAAAAGTTTCGGTTTAAGAGCAAATGCCCTGGCGATGCCGACGCGCTGTTTCATTCCGTTAGAAAGGTCACAGGCTTTTTTATGCATGGCATCCATTAATCCGACGCGGTTTAAATAATACGCGCAGATATCCTCACGCTGGCGTTGTGTTCCGTGAGAATAAACCTTGCTGACCCCCATCATGACATTCTCAAAAGCGGTCATCCACGGGAACAGGCTCGGAGATTGGAACACAACCCCGCGATCCGGCCCCGGAGCCACAAGCAGACGGCCGGCAAGAGAGATATATCCTGAGGTGACATCATTCAATCCGGCCGCCATCATAAGCGCCGTTGATTTGCCGCATCCAGAGTGACCGATGATGGCAACGAATTCACCCTTTTCGATATTCAGGTCAAACCCATCCAAGACCACAAACGGCCCTTTGGAGGTCGGATATATTTTTGTCAAATTTGAAAATTCAAGGTATGTGCTCATATAGTTCCCGATTATTTCGATACAAATGACTGGGATACCGGATGCTGGGAACCCCAGCTCCCCTGTACCCCAGCGTTAAATCATCACATATTGCGCTTCAGCCAAATCCAGAGGTTCTAACGGCGGCAGAATAAGTTTCTCAGAACTTTGATGGCTATTGCGCCTTCCGCCGACATCGAGCAAATATTTTGTGATCTCATTGCGCAAGGCTTTGTAGGTCGCATTACTGTTTAACTCGGCCTTTTCTCTCGGACGCGCGAGCGGGATATCAAACACCGGCCCCAATGTCGCGCCTGGCCCGGGATTAAGCGCAATGATGCGATCCGCTAAAAGCAATCCCTCGTCAACGTCGTTGGTGATAAGAATCACGGTCTTGCGGTCGCGTTCCCAAATTTTTTCAATTTCCATCTGAAGAGTTCCGCGGGTCAAAGCATCCAGAGCGCTCAACGGCTCATCCAAAAGAAGCATTTGCGGATTCATGGCCAAAGCCCTGGCCACAGACACGCGCTGGCGCATGCCGCCGGATAATTCGGCGGGCCTTTTTTCCTTGGCATGTGATAGGTTTACCATCTCAATATATTTTTCAATATGTTCACGACGCCTCTCGGGTGTCCATTCCTTGAATAAATGATCGACGGCAATTGCCACATTGTCATAAACGCTCAACCACGGCAGTAATGAGTAATTCTGAAAGACAACGCCCCGGTCAGGGCCGGGCCCATGGATAAGTTTGCCATTTAAAAAAATCTCTCCCTCATCGGGTTTAATAAGTCCGCTGATAAGCGATATGAGCGTCGTCTTTCCGCTTCCGGAAAAACCAATGACCGAAAGAAAATCTCCTTCCTCCATACTCAAA
>JAHFGF010000055.1 GCA_023247595.1 Candidatus Omnitrophota bacterium | reverse complement strand
AATGACTCATGGTTTCTTGGCCGCCGCAGGAACCGCGACGGACGCGTTAAACTTGCGAGCAACTTCCAGTTTGGGTTCATAGTAACGTTTTAAGACACTAACGGCCTCACCGGGATCAAAACCATAAACCTGCACACGGCCGTTGGTCAAAGGCTGCAGCAAATTAGCCACCAGCCGTAATTTCCCGTCGATAACCACACCCATTCGTTCATTGATATGCGCCTTGGAATATTCCGAAAGGATTCGTTTTCCTTCATCATTAAAACGAATAACCAGCCGGAGCTTATCGTCATCCCCGGCGCTGTATAAGACATCCATGGATTTCATATTTTTCAAACTTAAAATGGATTTCTTTGACACATAATAAGAAAATCCATTCTTGGCATCGGTCGATTTAACCGTCATCGATTTAAAGCCGTCACCCGGTTTGTCTTTGACTTCATAAAAATCAATGGATAGGTTTTTCCAAGCCACCTGGTTAAGCATTTCCTGAAACTTTTTCTGCTGTTCTTCCAAGACGTTCTGGGCAAAAACCTGTGAATAGCCCGTCAATAAAAACAAAAACAAAACCCATAAAATTCTTTTTCTCATCGACCTTCCTCCTTTTAGATTAAAATCCGGTTTGTTGGGATAAATGCTGAATTCTTTTAAGCATATTGGGATGCGTGCTTAACAGCTCCATCATACGATCACTAAAACTCATTTTGATATTCCGCTGACGAAGAGCCATCAACTCCGCCGTGTCAATCGTTCCGCTGCGGTCTAAGTCCAGCTGAGACAGTTCGCGGATTTCCTGGTAAGCCTTCGAAGGGTCATTGGCAAAAAACGCCTTCATCCCCTGGGCCTCATGCATCTGATCTTTATTTAAACGCGCCGAGCCATACACTAATTTATAAAGCGCGGAGGCCAACGCCGCGGGTTTGTTGCCCATCTCAACCGATCCCCGGTCAGCATAATATTCCCTGATCCGGGAACCATAAAGCACCAAAAGATTAGTAATAAAATAAAACATAAAGGCAACCAAACCAAACAAAGCGGCACTGTTGCCGTCCCTTCCCCGACGGGAATACATCATCTGCCAAGCCAGATGATACAGCACCATCGGAATGACGGATATCATGGTAATTGTCAGGACATCGCGATTTTTTATATGGGTCAATTCATGGCCAAGGACAGCGCGCAGTTCATCATCGTTAAGCAAATCAAGAATTCCCTGCATAACACACACGCGGCCGTCGCGGATACTGCGGCCGAAGGCAAACGCGTTCGGAATAGCCATGGGAGAAACACAGACCCGCGGCATGGGAATATTGGCACGCCGGGCTAAATCTTCCACCATCCCGAATAATTTAGGATTATCTTCTCTTTTAATGTATTTGACGCCCGAGGACATTTCAATAATTTTAGGCCCGATCATGTACTGAAAAAGCATCATGCCCAGCGCCATCACTAAATACGTGTAAAAACTGCCAACTCCGATGGAAATACCCACCATGACAATGACGGCATAGATGACAGCGAATAACGCCGCAATCAAAAGAAACATCCGTGTGTGTAGCGCAAACATTGTCTCGTCTCCTCTTAATCATTTGGATAGAAAAATCAAAAGCCATCCGGCGAGAAACGATAAGCCGCCCAGCGGTGTAACGGCACCCAAGGCGCGGATGCCGGTTAACGTCATCGCGTATAAACTTCCTGAAAAAAGCACAATTCCAGCAACCATCAATATACCGGCCCAAAAAATTTTAGGATCCTGTGAATGTGTTGATAACCAAGCAACGGCAAAAAGGCCAAGCGCGTGAATCAAATGATAAAGCACACCTGTTTTGAACACATCTAATAAATACGGGTCGACCTTGCCCTTAAGGGCGTGCGCGCCGAACGCGCCTAAGGCGACACCTGTGAACATTAAAAAAGAAGCGACTTTAATCCAAAACATACGAACGCTCCCTCGGGGAAATTAAGAAATTGAGAAATTATGAAATTAAGAAAACCTCTAATTGTGCGCGACTGATTTCTAATTTCTTAATTTCTCAATCTCTCAAAATTCTTATTTTGTTTGAATATTATTTTCCAACCATCTAATTGCGAGGCGAAAGCCTTCACAGGTTGCTTTAACTCTCAAATCAAAATGCTGATTTCCAGATGTCGATGCCTTCATATATTCTTTAATTAACCGCGCGTTGTCAATGGCTTTTGGATGTTCCATTTTTTCTTCCGTCTCAACGGTTTGTCCCAAAAACTCTTCCGGCTGAAAAATAATTTCATCGCGTTGATAAGAACCGTCTTTCTGACGGGCGGAACACAGGATGCGTGTTTCCCTTTTGAGTGAAAACGCCAAACTCCCTTCGATGCCGTTTCGAATGACAATGATTCCCGGAAACCCCGCCCGTTCGGAAATCGTCAGCATTTTTTCCCCGTACGGCGGATGAAAAGCGGAAGAAGCAATCACCTGCGCGTTAAATGGATTTAAAAACTTTTCAAGAGTTGCTAAAAAAGGCCTCTTCACTGTTTGCCGGCGCAAATCAACCCATTGGTCAACTGCCGCAGATAAATCTTTCTGACGGGCAAACCAGCCCAACGCGGGCGATGCGTTTTCCAATTCCGCTGCGCCGGATAAATATTGAACATCCAAATGCCCGGCAACATCCAAAAGATTCATTTCCAATTTCGGCCCGCTGTTGCGCCCAACCATATGAACAACACGATAATTGAGGTTGGTTAAATAATTCGCAAGTATCGGTGTAATGATGTAGGACTTATCATTACCGTCGAACGGTTCGGCCAATTGAATCAACCACGGATCACGGCGTGATGCAGAACAAAACGAAGGATTAATCGTCTCCTGCATGGCCTTAAGAATCCCTTCGTATTCATCATCGGTTTCATAACGCACGCGCAGCGCGCTTGCCACCAATCCTCTGGCCGCGTTGCCCGGCTCATCAGAAAACAAAAAACGTCCAAGCTCATAAGCGGTTGCTTTATCTAACGTGTTGCCCAGCATAATTTGTTCGCAAATCCACTGGATGTGTTCAGGAACATCCTGACAGAGATTGCGCGCTAAAAGGTTTGGATTCAGTAACGTTGTTTCTGTTTGAAAATATTGATCAAGAACAATTTCTTCCAGTTCAATTCCTTTAAAGGAAAGCCCGGCAAAAAAAGCGCCTTTGGCCGCGTCAGAAACTTTTCCGGCTCTTAAGTCGGAAAGAATTTCTTTGGCCAGCTCCTGCGAAAGCGGCTTACTGCCTTTTTTACCAACGCCAACGGTCTTGATCCCGCGGACGATGGCGGAATCTGTGGATTTAAAAGTGATTGCCATATTTTAAAGTGCACTTGTGTCCTAGTGCGCATATTCTTGTGCCCCCTAGTATAATAAATTCTCGGCGCTTTGCAATGATTTGCATTCTCGAAAAAATCGGATATAATTGGCAAGCAATAAGCAGTAACGTGATACGAGTTTTGGTCAACTCTTACTTTTGCACCTTACCACTTACCTCGTACCACTTACCACTTTTAGAAAATTCCTATGAACATCGGCCCTATAGAACTCAACAGACCGCTGGCGCTTGCCCCTATGGAAGACGTGACTGATTTGCCGTTTCGGACAATCTGCAAACGTCTGGGCGCGGATTTGGTTTACACCGAATTTACCGCGAGCGAAGCGCTTATCCGTGATATTCCCAAGGCACTGAAAAAAATCAAGGTCTGTGACGAAGAACGCCCGGTCGCCATCCAGCTTTTCGGAGGCAAAGACGAATCATTAGCCGGAGCCGCGCGCGTGGCTGAGCAATTCAATCCAGATTTTATCGACATCAACTGCGGCTGCTGGGTAAAAAACCATGTGGCTCGCAACGAAGGCGCCGGACTTTTGCGCGACCTGCCTTTATTTGAAAAAATCGTCCGCTCAACGGTGAAAGCCACCAAACTTCCCGTCACCGTCAAGACACGGCTCGGCTGGGATCACAACAGCATTGTTATTTTAGAAGTAGCCAAAATGGTTGAACAGGCAGGCGCCCAGGCGCTCACGCTGCATTGCCGCACGCGCGCGCAGGCCCACAATGGTTTTGCCGACTGGGAATGGCTTTCCAAACTCAAACAAATTGTTAAAATTCCTGTTATTGGAAACGGGGACGTTACGACTCCAGAAGATGCCAAGGCCATGTTTGAAACCGGCTGCGACGGCGTGATGATCGGCCGCGGCGCCATTGCCAATCCGTGGATTTTCAAACAGATCAAACATTTTCTGTCGACCGGCGAACATATGTCAGAACCGACTGTTGATGAGCGCATCCAGACGTGCTTGGAACATCTCAAGATGTCGGTCGAACATGAATTGCCTTACAACGCGGTTATTCCATTTCGAAAATATTACGCCGGTTATCTGCGCGGGCTTCCCAACATCGCGGCAGTCCGTTCGGATTTAATGCAGCTCAAAGAATACAACGCCGTTGTCGACCGTTTAAACGATTACGTCAGACAATCAGCGCAGATGGTATAGAAAGGCGGGTTTAAAACCCGCCCCTACATTTTTTAATTATTTTTCACATCAAATCCAATTATTGATAAAATGCGCGCATGAAAAAATTTGATGCCATTGTGATCGGAACCGGCGGAGGATCCAAAATCACTTCGCCTGCCGCGACTTTGGGATATAAAGTCGCTGTCATTGAAAAAGACAAACTCGGCGGCACATGCCTAAACCGCGGCTGCATCCCTTCCAAAATGCTCATTCATCCGGCGGATGTGGCGCTGGAAATCAAGAACGCCGGACGTTTTGATATTCATCACGACTCCCGATTCACCGTCGATTTTGAAAAACTCATCACCCGCATTTCCCAGACCGTTGATCACGATTCCGAAAAAATCAAAGCCAGCTACACCAAGCATCCCAATATTTCCTACTTCAACGGCAGCGCCAAATTTGTCAGCCCCAAGGTTGTTGAAGTCAACGGCGAACATCTAAGCGCGGATAAAATTTTTATCGCCGTCGGCACGCGTCCGCAGATTCCCGATATTCCGGGACTTGAAGGGACACCGTACATGACATCGACCGAGGCACTACGAAACACCAAACTGCCCAAGGTTATGGCCATTATCGGCGGAGGTTATATCGCAACCGAAATCGGACATGCCTACGGCGCGCTTGGAACGGAAACGCATTTTCTAGTCAGAAGCAAACTTTTGCGCAATGAAGACGCCCAGATCTGCGAAGAATTCACCCGCGTCTTCTCCAAACAGCACAATATCCATTTAGGCGCTGTCCCGACCAGGATTCATTATCACGAACATTTTTTTACCATCACTTATCAGCAAGATGGCTGGGAAGAAAACATCCAGTGCGACGCGTTATTGGTTGCCGCAGGTATTGTCTCAAATGCCGACACGCTCGCGCTCGAACGCACCGGCGTCAAAATAAATGGCCAGCATTTTATCCAAGTCGATGACCATCTGCGCACAAACGTTGACGGCATTTATGCCATGGGTGACTGCATCGGCCGCTATTTCTTCCGGCACAGCGTCAATTTTGAAGGCGAGTATCTCTTTAACGAAATTTTTGGAACCAAAACCGGCAAACCGATCAAATATCCTCCCATTCCCCATGCTATCTTTACCCATCCGCAAGTCGCCGGCGTTGGAAAAACCGAAGAGGAATTAAAAAACGAGAATATCGATTATGTCGTCGGATTAAACCCCTACCGTTCCAGCGCCATGGGCATGGCCCTGTTGTCGGACCATGGCTTTTGTAAAATTCTCATCGAACGCCGAACCCGCAAAATCCTCGGCTGTCACATCATCGGCGATGAAGCTTCCAATATGCTTCATATGGTCATTGCCTTCATGAACAAAGAAGGCACCCTCGACGACCTTTTAAATATGGTCTACATCCATCCGGCCTTGCCTGAAATCGTTCGAAACGCCGCACGCAAGGCTAAGGCGGAGTTGGATAAAAAAAACTCATAGAAATTCATGGAAATTAGCAGAGATTGGGAAATTGATGGAAATTTCAAATGACGCGCTCATGATTTAATGAAATCAAAATTGTCAATATCGTTCCAAAATGTTACTATCAATCAGTCTTTTTTATAATTTCTACTAATTTCCTAATTTCCATTAATTTCCATTTATTTTTTAATATGCGAAATTCCGAAATCGCCATTTCCATTGACCGCCTGACCAAATTCTATAAAAAATTCAAAGCGCTTGATGATGTCTCCTTTCAGATCAAACGCGGCGATTTTTTTGCCTTCCTTGGGCCCAACGGCGCGGGTAAAACTACGACTATCAATGTCTTAACAGGGCTTTCCAATTTCCAATCCGGTAACGTCCGTGTCTTTGGTTATGACACGACCTCCGAATACATGAACACCCGAAGGCTCATCGGCCTGTGCGCGCAGGAATCCAACTTTGATCCTTACTTAACCATTTATCAACTTTTAGTTTATCAGGCCGAATATTTTGGACTGCCGCCGTGGCAGGCGAAACGGCGAGCCAATGAATTGCTCGACCGTTTTCAGCTCGCGGATAAACGCAACTGCAAACACCGCGCGTTATCGGGCGGCATGAAAAAGCGCCTGCTCTTATGCCGAGCCCTTGTTCACGATCCGGAAATTCTTATTTTGGATGAACCAACTTCCGGCTGCGACCTGGAACTCAAATTTCTCATCTGGGATTATCTAGCCCAGCTGAATAAAGAAGGCAAAACCATTTTCTTAACCACGCATTACATGCAGGAAGCGGAAAAGCTCTGCAAAACCATCGGCATCATCAATCACGGCCAGATTGTTAAAATCGGCGACAAAAAAACTGTGATGCAGGATAAATCGTTGGAAGATGTATTTTTGGAAATTACAGGATCGGAATAATAGCGCCCCAGTTCCCCAGTCCCCAGGGCCCCAGTCATTACTGGGACGCTGGGACTCCGGGGCACTGGCGACCCCGCGGATAAATCAATATGTTACAGCTAATCAGCAATCCTATAGGCGTACTCGCCCTCTCGAAACGTGAGATTCACCGCTTTTTCTCGGTGTCGCATCAGACCATTTTTCCGCCGCTGGTGTCATCGGCGCTGTTTATGTTTATCTTCGGCATCGCCATGGGTAAAGACATCCTTCTGCAAAACGCGGCCGTCACTTATCTGCAATTTATCATTCCAGGATTAATGACGATGCATCTAATTTCCAGTTCCTATGACAATACCAGCTCTTCCCTATTTATCGGCCGCTGGCACAATCACATTCAGGAAGTCCTGCTGTCTCCGCTGTCCTATATTGAAATGGTTCTTGGCCTTCTGGCCGGCGGGGTTGCCCGTGGGATGACGGTTTGTCTGGGCGTGATTTTTATAGCGCTCGTGTATACGCCTTTGGAAATTCAACATCCCATCGTGCTTGTGTTTTTCATGGCCATGATCGCAGTTATTTTTTCCTGCGCCGGCATGATGGCCGCCCTTTGGGCTGAGGATTTTGGAATGCTCTCCATGTGGAACATTTACATCATCGTGCCGCTGGTTTTATTAGGCGGCGTGTTTCATCCAACGGCTCTGTTGCCCAAATCTCTTCACATCCTGACTCATTTTAACCCGATGTATTATCTCGTCAGCGGAATCCGTTTTTCCGTTATTGGCATCACCGATGTCTCAATAGCCGCCTGCGCCGCCATCGCCTTTGCCATGGCCCTCACGTTTTTTGGAGCGACGGTGTATTTGTTTAAGATTGGGTACAAATTAAGGACATAATTCAATGCTCATCTTTGAATATATGCGAAAAGAATTAAACACATTGATCATCCTATCAGTAATATTATGCCTTTTATGTCATGAATCGATAGCGGGCCAACAAGCTTCATCTTCGACGCACATAAAAGATAACCTGTTAAACGTAGCTCCAGAATACTTCATGTTAAGTTCATATACTGGAGGTGACTTCTTTTTTTGGGCTCCCGGCGAATTTGGCTCACCGATTTCGTCATTGATTACATCTAAATATTTAATAGGCCAAGGATTTCACGATCAACCCATCCTATTGAACTATGGAGAAATGAATTTAGACGGAGAAGTTCGTGAATTTAACTTTCCGGTAGAATCAAACATTAATGAATTATCTTTTTTCATCGGATTACAGGATAAAATTCTTGTGACTGTCTCTGATCCAGATGGACAAAAAATACCCGGAGATGAATTAAGTCATATGTTTTTAACAAAAATTCAAAACCCTTCCAGTGGAAGCTGGAAAATAATCGTAAATGGCAGAGGATTATCCTCCATTTCCGTTCGCGCTTGTTGTGTTGATAACGGTAAACCGGATAATACTGAAATCCTTGATTTTTATAAATTTGAGATAGTCAGACCTAATGAAGATATCCACGGCGGATTTTTCCCTATTGAAGAAGATCCAATTGCGGGAAAAAATGAATTATGCAGCGCAAAAATTTTAGGAAAAAATTATAAGACAGCCCAATTTGAATTTGTAACGGTGGATGGACAAACTTTACAAATACTTGACCTACATCAAAATTACCCTTCTGCGGATCCCGAGGCTTTTATTGGCTCTTGTAAAATCCCGCAAGTACCATTCCGGGTAAAAGTTAGCGGCCTAGACTACAACGGTCTTCCTTATCAAAGATTTTCTTTGCCTTTGATTCAGCCCAGGAAGTCCGAGACAATCGAAATCCCGAACCGTTAGAATATCTTGGTGCAACGGTGTTTTTTTGTTTAAGATTGGGTATGATTGAGGATTTAATTACGTGTTACGCACCGTGGTACGGGATACGATAGCGACGGAATTTTCTACAACGTACCACTTATCACAAACCACGTATCACGGTTCGATCACGCCTCTTCCGGACTCATCGCCTTAATCGCCAACGCGTGAATATGCGTCTGCAAACCCTGCTTTAACGCGTCATAAACCAGGCGATGACGTTCGACTAATTTCTTGCCGGTAAATACTTCTGAGACGATCTCAACTGAATAATGCGTACCGCCGAAGGCCGCCTGAGGATTGTGCCCGGCGTGACTGTGGCTGTCATCGGTCACTTTTAGTTTGAGCGGATGGAATTTTTGCGTTAGAATTTGTTCGATTTGGGCTTGGGTTAACATGGAA